>JAXINT010000077.1:0-11277 GCA_034190605.1 Asbonarchaeaceae archaeon (SeqCode)
TGGAGGGTAAGAGCCAGTTGACTTTGACTCAGGCCATGTATCCTAGTTAGAGTTGACTGATCTTATCTGAGCAGCAGTTGGGCGGTGTAGAAAGCCGTTCCAACCCGATATTTCTCTTTTTTCTTACCTATCGAAAAGCTCTTCAAACTGCTTCACCACCAACTCAGGATTCTTCAGAATCTCCTTTGCAAAACCGAGGTACCATGCCCAGCTCTTGACCTGGCTAATACCGACTCCGACAAGAAATCCTTTCAGACCATCCTCCACAAGCGTACGGTTAACCAACGTTCTAAGGTAATAGAGAGTAGGAACCGATGACGAACCAATAAAAATGCCTACAGAGTAAGGTAATATGCTACGCAATCCGACAAAACTGTATATAACTGCTATGAGAGCAAGTATAGTTAACTCGGAGTTAAGTGTTAGCCAGAAGTTCTTCGACACCCCTAACTTCTGAGATGGATGTGTGAAGAGGTTACCTCCTCTTGCATCTCCTTCTCCGTATCTGTAGAACTGCATAAAGAAACTGCTCCAGTCAGGTCTCATCCTCCAGTATACCACTGCTTCTTCCGCTATCTCAGGTTCAAAGCCCTTCGCCATGACCAGGGAGTTAAATTTTGAATCCTCTCCGGTATAGAGGTCTTCAGGATATCCTCCTGCAGCTCTCCACGCCTTCTTTGAAAAACCCACTGATCTAGAGCTTGGGCCCCTGTTACCTTTCTTCAGCTCCTCGACCGTATGTGCGCTACAGACTATCTCTCCCTGCACTTTTTCAAACAGGTTGTCGTAAACCGGTCTGAACATCCCTATAACGTACTCTGCGCCTTCCTCGAATTTATCCACCATCTCTTCAAACCATCTCTCGTCAAGTATGCAGCCTCCATCAGTTCCAACGATGTACTGGTTCGAGGAATTCCTGACTGCTATATTCCTCCCTTCCGCGATGTTACATCCTTCTCTCTGCAATACCTCCAGGTTCTCCATTTCCTCCTCATATCTCTGAAGAATCTCAAATGTACTGTCGTCCGATCCTCCGTCCACAATTATAATCTCATCAGGCCGGACTGTCTGCCTCTTCATGGAATCCAGCAGACCTTCCAGGGTATCCTCCTCGTTGTAGACCGTGGTTATAAGAGTAGCCTCTACGATAGTTTCTCCACCTCGCTATCCATCTCTTCTGCAAAACGATCCCAGGAGTATTTCTTGCTGTGTTCCTCTGCCTTGTCACACATACCTCTATATAGTTCTGGATCTCTCACCAGCTGCTCCATCCTTGAAGCCAGTGCATCAGGATTGGCCTTGGCAAGAAAACCTGTCTCTCCGTCCTTGATACTCTCCTTCGGACCTCCTTCGTCCACGGATATAACTGGCTTTCCTGAGGCCATTGCTTCTACAGGCACTATACCCCAGTCCTCGTTCTTTGCTGTGAACAGTACTGCGAAACAGTTTGCCATCAGCTCTGTTAGCTCCAGGTCAGATAGGTTCTCCTCTATCATTATGTCGTCTGATACACAGCTCAGCTTGAGCTCGGATAGGTATTCTCCCTCATCAGGGAAACCTGCCAGTACAAGCCTGAAGTCCTTGCCCGTTCTCTGCTTGAACTTCCTGAAAGCCTTTATAGCCAGCTTCTGGCGCTTGTACCTCTTGAAACGAGAGGGATAAAGGAAGTAGTTTCCTGTCTCACCGCTGTAAAACTTTTCAAGGTTTACTCCTGGGTTTATAACTCTCTGAGGTTTGTTAAGAGCAAGACCTGAGTCGTCCACATTTTTGAGAGTATTTCTACTGTTGCAGACAACCCTGTCAAAGTAACTCCATGCCCTCCTCTCCAGCTTCTTGTAGACCTCAACCGCGGTTATGAAAGGAATCTGGCCTAGGAGACTGTATCGATGGAGGTAGTAGCTGTAAAGCTTATGAGCCGGCCTGAGAAGAGCGTGGCAATAGCAGATTGTGGGTATTGAATGATTTCTAAGGGTTATAAGAGATCCTATACCTGATTCTGAGACCATGAGCGCATCGTAGTCCTCTAGAGGGAGCTGACTGAATATGATGTCTTTAAATGCATAAAACCCTTTTCTAAGAAATCCTTCCGGTGTGGATCTATCTGTAAGAGCTTCTATATCGTTCTCGTACCCTTCAAAACTGTCGTCAAGGTAGTGGGTGTATATGTCTATATCATGCCTGGAGCTGTCTGCATACTCCATTAAGACTCTTTCTACTCCGCCTTTCGATCTTATCCATGGGTGATACACTGCTACATCCATTTTTCATACCCTTTTCAATTTCGGATTTTCGCCTGGAAATACCTCCATCAGGACTTCTCCGTGGAAATTTATACCCCTAATTTAAAGGTTGGGTTTTGGTTTTTAGCCAGGTGTTTGAAATGATGGGTTCGAAGATAGTTAAGCTTTCGGTATGGATGCTGATCCTTGTACTCATTACACTGCCCGTGTCGGGCACCACAAACCAGGAGTTTCACGATGGTTTTGAGGACGGGAGCTTTCTGGATAGCTGGAGGATTGCTGGAAAGGACTCTGGCGCATGGGCTAAAGTTGTGGAGGATGCCGGGGAGAATGATAACAGGGTAAAGGAAGGAGATATGTCTCTGAAGGTGCATATAGGAAGAACCACCAGGGGCGATATAAGGCTTGAGAGAAATATATCCCGGTTTAAAGGATTCTCCAAGAATCTTTCTCTATGGATATATCCGGAACGCAAATACGCGAAGGCAGCTATAGCTCTTGTGGACGATGGAGACTCCATGAAGACTACGTTCCGGGCTTTTGGAGGACTAAAGTATAACACTCCCTGGAACGGTGGTCTTAATAGGGGTAAGTTCGGCGGAGGTTTTGGCAATAAGTGGTACAGTGTTAACATGAGAGTTCAGCCCTCCCGAAACCGTTCAAAAGTTAGGATAGAGTCTGAAAATGGGAATGAATGGTCTTCAGACTGGATGAAGTCCTCCGCTGGTTTCGACATCTTGAAAATATTTGGAGGAGACTACCACGGTAACAAGGACTTCTATATAGACGATGTGAGAATTGAAGCCTCTGGAAAAAGGACTGTTACTTCGGAAGGATTGCCCGACCCTGCACCCAACCGTTCAGTCCTAGTAACCTCTCCAGACTGGAAAAATGCGCTAGCCGCATCCACCGTACAGAAGCCCTTCCTTGTAACCTCTGACTATGGGAGGAAATTCAATGAATTTGTAAACCGGACTAATCCCAAGAAGATCTACGCTCTAGGCGATATTGGGGGAACTACAGGACAGAATGTAACAGAGGTTGAGCTTGATCACCTAATACCTGTTTTCCATCCCAACTCTACCATGGCTGTGCTTGCAAACCCTGGTGACAGAGCTCAAGCCTCTAAGGCGGTACAGTACGCATACAGGAAGAGCTTGCCAGTGACTTTTGATAAGGAGGGAGCTAGAGGGATGGATGTCCTAGAGCTTTCCGAAGAGGAGCTCGACAGGAAATATCTGGACGAAGTTTCGGAGGAACGGTCCGTCACGCATCTAGTCCTTGCTGATCTGGACTCACCTTCTTCAGCTCTGGCTCCACGCTATTCGGCAGAAAGGGATGCATACCTTACTGTAAGGGAGGGCGGTAGTGTGGAGAGTTTCAGGAATGGCCTGAAGAACTCGTTGGAGAGGCTTGCAGATAGAGGGCAGGCCACAGATCCTATGAGATACATGCAAAGAGGCATGTATCTTACACTGTTCGGAGCACCTAGAAAGAAAGTCCAGGATCCTGTTGATGAGATAAGCCTTATTTCAGGGAACTCGACCGATGGCTCTAGTTTTCCCACCGACACTGCATACACTGACATCAATCAGGATGGCAGGATAGACTTTAGCTATGGCCGAATGCCAAGATCTGTGGAAAAAGCTTCGAAGCTTATTAATACGGATAAAACCGGCGGAGCCCTTGTTGCAGGCGAATACGGAAAATCCGCATGGCCTCTTGTCCTCATAAATAAAGGAGGAGGCATGTGGTCTGCCAAGAAGATGAGGTCTGTATTCAGAGGCCAGGGATTGAACACGACCTTCCTGGCTGAGAGGAGGGTCAAGGGCAACATGACCAGCCAGGTCCTTACACAGCTACCCTTCCATGTTTTCGGCTTTCCCAGCCCCGATAATGCGGTTAAAGCTGTAGAGGACATAAAGAACCAGTTGATAGATGGAAAGTTCAGCGAATCTCTTAATACCCTGGTATCTAACTCTCCAAGCCTGGCAAAACTTGCTGCAACAAAGTCTGATAAGATAGCTAAATACACTGGAGGGCTGGCTTCCTCTCCAGCTATAAAGAATGTCTTTGGAAAGACATCCCTGGCTCTCTTCAGGGCAATGGCTGTAAAGGATGTCACAAGACTGGTCCAGACCTACATGGAGAACGATATCGACCCGAAGCAGAAAACTCTGGAACGTCTAGCCACTAGGGAAACTCTTAAACACCCGGGCAGGGCTTTTGACAGAGCTATAAAGACCTCTCTGGAACCCTATCCGGAGCTGAACAGCTCAAGCATATCTAAACGCGCCCCATCTGCGGCCAAGATATACTTCACTGGAGAGAGCAACAGCACACATTGGATACTGCCCAACAGGCATGGCGACAGTATAGAGGTTTCGAAAGACAGTCTTTTCAACCAGTACAACGGAACAAACGGCTACAAACCCTCCAAAATCTCGGGCTTTGTGTATGACGGCTCCGACCAGTCCGGAAGCCCTGGAGGAATCTACGAGCAGGTGCTATCAGAAGGCGCGGAAGGCCTCCTAGGGTTTACTGCAGACACCTATCTACCTTACTCCAATTACGTTGGAAGGAACTTCTTCAGGAAGGGCTTTACGAGAGGAAAGGCATTTAGAAGATCTATTAACTCATTTAAGGAGTTGAAATGGACCTTTGACCCCGGATCACTTTTGAAAGCATCCGCAGATTCTATTTCGCCAACCTCATTTGGGTCACCGGTTCAAGACGCTTACGATACTGCAAGAAACGCCTATGATGAGTTTAAGGCCAAGCGCACCAAGACAGTCAAGTCGTCTGTGATGTATGGAAGCCCCGATGAAAAGAAGGATCCTGCTGTTGAAGATAAAGAGACTCCTTCAAAGAGCTGTGGAAAGGGATACTGCAACTACACATGGATTCTTGACACTAATTATAGAACTTTCAAGGGCCATCTCTTGATGGATAAAGATCTCAAAACTCTAAATATCCCTAGGCTGCCCACGATGTTCTTCCACAAGGTGGATCGAGTCTTCCCCGCCAACACGACCCTAAATGTGACTGCAGAGGTATTGAACACCTCTCTTGTAGAAGGAGGAATGGGGATCGAAGCAAAAATTCCTGGAAAACTTGTGCAGAAGGATGTATATACCTTACTTGACGGCAGGAAAAAGCTGGTTCTGAAACACATGGCGCTACAGTACACTGAGAACGGGAAAAAAGTCTTCGACAGGATAAAGCTTACGGTAAGGGCGGAGCAGGATCTTCATGCAGAGGTCTCCTCCAAGCAAGTTCCGAATTCCACTGTGGAGAGGGTAACCGCCAAGGTATATTCAGCTGTGAACGCTACCGGAGAGCTGGCTTTGACTGTGGCAAACCAGACCTGGAGAACTGCTAGAACCATAACTGCAAATTTTACAGCTGGATCCAACAGCTTTTCCCAGGAGTTTGACCTGGAGCCAGGGAGGTACAGAACTTCTCTGGTAGTGGACTCCGAAGAGCGACTAGGCCCTATAGAGAGGACCTTTGAGGTAAAAGCTCCTGCAGAACCTGCTGTATCCCTGGAAGTCCCTGACAAAATTGAGGAAGGAAACAGATTCGAGGCGGTGGTAACTGCTTCAAACCAGGGAGGTCTTCCTACAGAGATAACTGCAAGGATAGAAAGGTCAGAAGCCGTGCAGCCGGATTTCTTTGAATCCAATAATCTAGCGTTCAACCTTTCCGGAGGCGAAACTGTGGAGAGGGAGATAGATATGCGCGCCTATGTACCTGGAAACAGATCTATAACTGTGGCTTCCTCGGCTGGAAACGACTCTGAGGATTTCAATGTCAAGTCGGGCTCGCTTGTACGCAGACTTGTCTCCTCAGTGAAGTACGTGTTCTCAGATAAACACTGGTTTGAGGACTTTGAGGCAGAATCCAGGAGCAACAGCCTAACTCTAACCTTGGACAGACCTCATTCATTCCTCAAAGTTGACAAAAGCCCTGGAAAATCAGTTTACTACCTCTATAAATCTGGAAAGGGCGTAAGATCGGTGGAGACTCCTGATTCGATGAAGACTGTGCTGGAGACTCCTGAAGGGAAGGCCAAAATAGTGCAGGGCAGAGAAGGTAGAAAGGCGGAGAAGATAGGCAATGTATCTATAGATGCTGTTGAACGCCTAGAGAAGGTTCTAAAACGGGAGACACGACGCCTTATTAAGAGATATTATTGGGAGAGGGATAGCAGTCCTCAGTACAGCCGTTTCTTGAAGGTGTTAGAACAATGGGTCTAACAGATTTTGCGATGCTGGCTTCGATCATAGCCAGCTTGGTGACAGTGCCTGTGGCTTCCGCTTCTCTTAGCGGAAACTTTTCTGCCGCGGGCGGCAAACTTTTAGACGTCTCTGAGGAGGAGATGTCCGATGTCCCTAGAGAGATCTCACAGAGCCTGTCCTCTGGTTCGATGGAGAAGACTGTAAGGACAGCCTTTGGAGAGGCCCGTTTCAGCTCTGAGTCCGGTAGATTCATCTCACAGTTGGAAAGGCCTACACACAGGATAAAGGTTGTCAAGCAGTCCGATATTAAGAGGCAGGTCTACCAGGGATCATCAGTGAGACTTGAAGTCAGGAAGAGCTCGGACGATATAGAGTCTACCTGTGAGACTCCTAACGGAGTTCTTGAGAAGACTACAGATCAGGGAGACAAGGAATCCGAGTTCTCAGGAGTCAAGAGATTTACCGTGGAAGAGAACTGCCAGAACGCAAGGAAGAAGCTTGAGTCTGGCGCACAGAAACTTGCAAGGATCTCCGCTGATGTAGGTGTGATTGACCGACAGGTAGAGATAGTCGGACTGGACGAGGACGAGGAATCCACGACCCTTAAGAACAAGGGTCCTATCAAGGTGTACCTTGCTAACTGGACGCTGTCTGACAGCTCTGGAAACAGCTTTGAGTTCGATAGCAAGGTCCTTGAACCGGGCAGTTCCCTGAAGGTCTACAGCGGTGACGCTTCTGAGGACTGTGACGAGGACCAGGTCTGCTGGGATTCCTCCTCAATCTGGAATTCCGGTGGAGACACTGCAACTCTCAGAGACGCGGAAAGCAAGCTGATCGATAAGTTCAGCTACGGGGAGGAGTGATCCTTCCCCGTCTTTTTCCTTTTTTTGGTTCAGAGGAGGTGTTAGACATGAAATCAACAGCAAAATACACGCTATTCGTGGGCTTCTTGTTCTCCTCCATGGCCACATTTGTCATCCTAAACTTCGGAACGGATTTCAAGGTGATGACAATAGCCCTATATCTCTACGCCTTTTCATCTCTTATCGGAGGCGTTATAGGCTACAGGAGGGCCTGGTTAAAGCATTCAGGCCGTCATTCCGACCCTGGGCTTCCACATATCTTTGGCCTGGATAAATTTTGGAACCTGTTCTCCACGAAATCTATCAGGGTCTCGCTGGAGAACGATAGCTTTGAGGCCGAAGAGGCAGAACTCTCCGAGAATCTGATATCCGTGGAGAGAGAACAGGACAACAGAATCTATGGGATGTCCTACCCACGGAAGAGGCTTGTAGCTCTAAAACGAAGCTAGTTTTGAAGTTACCTGTAAAAATCGATAGAGTTATCGATCTAGAGGAGGAGGGGAAATATATCTATTCTCTCCTCTTAATATCTCCCTTGCCTGGAGGCAGCGCCCTCATGATCCTGTCAAGGTCAAAATCAGCTCCTGTACTTTCATGAAGGTGGATCTGTATCTTCTTGGCCAGGTCTGACTTCTTTGTGTTCCCAAACCCGACTTCAACGAAATGCTTGCACTGAGCCTTAACTGCGGAGATCGGACCTCCCATAGGAAGCAGCCTTCCATCTCTCTCGTATGCGCCTACTGCTGCTGATACCTCTACATTCCTCATGTAGTTCCTATCTCCTCTGATTACGAAAGCTCCTTTTGGAAGGTATTCCCCTGACTCGGGCTCCTTGGTCACCTGATCTGGTTCTACCCAGTATGCATCGTCTGCCGAAACATTAAGCTGCCAGGATTTTGCATATGTAACGGCAAGCTTCGCTGCCTCCTTTAAAGTAGATTCAGGGAGATCTTTGTCCTCAGGATTCTTTATAACCACTGAGGGAGCGCCCTGGAAGTCCGCGTGGACATAAATATCGCTCTTCTCCATGTGCCTCTTTACTAGTATCTCGTTTGTGGTCTGGTCCTTCCCTCCAACCACGAGAAACCCGTCCTGGCTGTAAAACCATCTGAACTTCTCGTACCACCTCTTCTTTTTTCTCTTGGCTTCCTTGTCCTTAAATGCCTTTGATACATCTATGTCTTCTTTTTCCAGCTGTCCAAGCTTTTTCTCTGTTTCTTTAAGAGCTTTCTTAGCACCTTTAAGCTTCTTCTTCGCCTTCTTTGACTCCTTGTAGTATATCTCTGCGTTTTTCTCTACTGATAGTCCGAGATCCAGTTTTACGTTTTCACCCTCTACCTCAACCACTGCCTGGTTGTTTGCAAAGTCGAGGTTCTTTATCCTATCTGCGCCTCTGACCCCTTTTTCCTTTCCTTCTTTAATCAGTTCTCTAACCTTTTCATTTGAATGTTCTTCCTTTGCCTCCTCTAACCTTTCTAAAACCCTTTCTATGTCCTGATAGTTCCGATATATTAGATCTCCGACTTCTTTCTTTTCCTCTATAGCTCTTTCCATGCCCTCCAGCTTCTGCTCCTGTTGCTCCTTCATCCGCTCCAACTTCTCCTTCTTCTCCCGGTATGCTTTTTCCTTCCTCTCCTTGTAGTTCTGCTTTTCCTTCTCTGTAAAGTATTTGTCCAGCGCCTCCGAGAAGGTTTCGAATCCTTCCTTCTCAAGATCCTGGAAAGTTTCTAGATCTATAGGTGAGAAAAGCTCCATCCTTCCGTCTTCTGAATATATAACAGGTTCCGAAGCCTCTTTCTCTTTAACTGCGTATATAATTCCTTGAATCGCTTTAAGCAGTTCTTCTGCTTCTGATTCTTCCAGATCTCCTGCTTCTGTGGTCTTTTCTATTCCCGCCCTGTGTAGTGCTTCCTCCGCATAGACAGATCCAAGTTTCAGGTCCGAGGCCAGGATCTTGACTATCTCTCCCTCCTCCAGAAGATTTTTGAATTCCTCAGGCTCAATGCCTGGAGTATCTATACCTGGTTCGGGCAGCTTGTACTTCTCTCCAGGCCATAGATTTCTGTCCTTCCATTCCTGGCTGTCCATAACGGCCAGTATCTTTTTGCTGTCCTTCTCAGCAAGTATGAAGTTGCCCTGGCCGAACAGCTCTGCGCTGAAAACCTTGTCTTCTGTCTCTATCTTTAATACCCGGTCAAAGTCGTGCTGCTCTATTCTATTTATCTTCCTCCCTGAGAGGTGTTTCCTTAACTTCATGCAGAAGGAAGGAGGTCTTTCAGGATTGTCTCGCTTGTAACTGGTTAGGAAGGCCTTTCCTGGCGCCAGAAAAAGCCTGTACTTCTTATCTCCTGGCTTGTAGACATGTAGTGTAAGCTCATTACCTCTCTGGTAGATCTTGTTGATTCTTGCGCCTTCCAGCTTTTCCTTGAATTCCTCCACAAGCGCTGCCAGGTCCAGGGTTGCTAGTTCTTCTCTCATCTTCAAATACTGAAAGAAATCTTAGAAACTGGAATGTTTAAAAAGAACCGGTTCACTCGGTTTCCTCCTCTACCTCCTCGTCCTCGCTTTCCCGTTCCTCATCATCTTCTATGTCTTCCTCCGCCTTTTCTCCACTTTCTTCCTCTATATACTCCTCTGCAGGCTGTGCGTCAAACTCCTCTCTGAACTCATCAAGGCTCTCTATCCCGAAGTAGTCCAGGAATGTGTCTGTAACATCTAAAACTTTTGATCTGCCCTCTCCCTCGCTTGCTTCAACTAGTCCGCGCTTTTTCAGGCTCTTCATGTGCTGATATGCTCTGTTCCCTCTGATCTCAACTATCTTCGCCTGCTCGACAGGCGCATTATAAGCCACAAGAGAAAGAGTTCTTAACTTTGCCTCGGACAGATCCTGATGCGGTGCCAGTTCCTTGACCTCATCTGCAAAATCCTGCTTTATGTGGAGCTGATATCCTTCTCCGGTTTCTATCAGCTCCAGACCCCGGTTTGCCTGTTCCAGATCTTCCTTGAACTCATCCACGAGCATCTGGACATATCCCTTTGAACCTAGATTCAGGACATCTGCTATCTGGTCGTTGTCCAGAGGCTCATCCGACACGAAAAGCGCTGCCTCCAGAACTGCCTTTTTCTCATCCATGGTCTATCAGTTCTCCTCTGGAAGTATTTGTATCTTTCCAAAGAACTGGTCCTGTTTACACCTTATTTTTCCATCGGTCTCCAGGTGCAGGACATGTATGAACTTCTCAATCTTCTCCTCCCTGTCCTTCTGCTCCAGTATCTCGTGGAAGGCGACCTCTGTCTCTTCATCAAAATAACTTTCCAGCCTATCCATTAGTTCATCCAGCTTGTCCTCGATGTTCTTCTCCTCCAGATCTATGAAATCCTGCTCTACAAGCCTCTCTTCTTGCCTATCCTTTCTACTCTGCTGTATGTCTATTGCCTTCTCCAGTGCGTCCTTCAGCTCGTCCAGGGTAACCTTTCTCGGCTTTTTACTCCTCTTTACAGGGGGTTCAACCGTGCTAGAAGGTACTTCCAGGTCCAGGGGCTCTTCCTCTATCTGTTCCTCCTCCCATCTTTCCTCCTGCGCGGTTTCCTGTTCCTGCCTGAAATCCTGCATGAAATTTACCTTCATCCTCAGAAGTATTGAACATGTGAGAACCATTCTTGCAGGGATCTTGAGATCTGTCCTATCCGCTTCTTTTAGATAATTCCTGTAGCGCTCCGCAAGCTTGACTATATCTATACTCCACGGATCCATGTCCTCTGTAAGTCTGTCAAGAACGGATCTCCAGTTGTGAGACTCAAATCTCTCCGGACTTAACTCCCTTAGCTGTGTTTTTGCTTTCATAGGGCTTTCATCTCCTGAAAAGCCCCTCTCGTTTGACAACCTTCGCCTTTCTGCGCAGGCTTAAAGAGGCGCCTGCAGTACCCCTCTCA
>JAXINT010000018.1:0-11200 GCA_034190605.1 Asbonarchaeaceae archaeon (SeqCode)
ATGCGCCTGCAGCATTTCTATGTCCTCCGGCCTCAGCGCCTTCACCTGCATCTTCCGGTAGCGCATCTCTCAAGATCTCTCCAAGGTCAACTCTTCCGGACTGACACCTTGAAGAGACCTGTGCTTTCTCATCCTCCATCTTTACGATTATGTGGATCCAGTCATGTCTTTCCAGAGATACAGAGGTCGCTATAGAACTGTTTATGTGGTAGGGGGAGCTGAACTGAAAGAAAACCAGTTTCAAGTCCACATATTCCTCCTTTTCACTATCAAACTTCTCACGGATCCTGTGGAACTCCTGATCCGCCTCCTGATAGTACTGATATACTTTGCTGTATTCATCTTGTGCTTCCAGGTGTTTAAGACTCTTGGCATTTACAAGAGCCTGGAAAGCCAGCTTTGCACATTTCTCCGTGTCCTTGTAAGGCTTTACATTTAGAACATTGCTATAAGTTCCGTATCTACAGTTCTTCGCCATCTCCTGCTGTCCAATGGTCTCCGGGAAGTAGTTGGGATACTGTTTCTTCAGTTTCTCAAGTATGTGCTTGTTCTGCTCCACTGCAAAGTCCTGTATAATTCCCAGTCCTGCAATCCAGTCGAGGTTTAGACCAAACTTCCTTGCTATGTCATTACATATCTTGGCTGCAGGAACATAAACATCGTCGTCCTCTATCCTTGGATTTACTACAGGCACCTTTTCAGGTAGCTCTCCAAAGTCGTGGTGGTCAATGTTCAACACATCCACACCGCTCTCCTGTATGCGGTCAGCTCTTTCACCTTCCACTGACATGTCCACGACTATGAGCTTGGAAACACCTTCATCCTCAAGGACTTTTTCTATATTTCTACCAAAACCGTGCTTCCTACCCTCAGGTATTTTGACCAGATCTGCGCCTTTCCCACGGACTTCCTCCAGTATCTTGGACAGTATAGCGGCTGAAGCAGAGCCATCCATGTCCCAGTGGTGAAGGATCAGGACCCTGTCATCCTCTCCTACATCCTTGAGGTAATCTACCGCTTTCAAGTATATCTCGTCCATACTCCTACATTGTTTGCAAAGGCTTTTTAAACAACCACAATCCCAAAGTTTTCAAGCGATTTCTATCAGGGAATCCTCATCTCTCCTTTCTATCTTCCCGCCACGGAAGTCGGATACTCGGTTCATGTCCATGCCAAGAGCGCTCTCTACATTTTCCTCCGATCGGTAGAACTCTCTGAAATGGCTCTTAAACCCCTCAGGAAGCTGTTCCTCTCCGAACGTAAGCACTATCTCGGGTTCTTCGCCTCCTCTATCAGTATCACTTAAAACCTGATACCCCTTTACACAACGGTCTTTTACACCGGACTCCTGTAGAACCTTTCTGTAAACCATCAGATTTCTGTCTCTCCTGACCGCGTTGTATATCCTGGAAGCCTCAGCATCGGAGATATAACTCTCAGGATCAATACAGTGCTGCTCCAGGTAACATTCTTCGCCCTGTCTACGGAGATTTTCGTCCAGTTCTCTCAACCAACTAATAACTCCTTCGGAGCTTCCCATGTAAGAAATCCGAGAGACAAAGACTTATAAGAGGTTCGGAATCTCCACTCATCTAACCACGTCATCCACAGTCGTGTCCTCATCCACCAGATACCTTGGATCAACCTCTAAAAGATGGTGTCTTGAACCTCCACCTCCATAGACCTCCTCCTCACCTATAACTGCATTGTCCACCACTTTCGGCAAGTTCAGGGAAACCGGTGGAACCTCTCCCACCTTGTATCCTGTGATCTCCTCGACCTCGTCTGGAGAAGCTATCCTTACATCCTCCTCTTCAACCTCAAACAATTCTGCCAGCTTCTCCTCACTGACTCTTGAGTTCCCAGGCACCACTACAACCACGGGTTCTTCCTCCACCATGAAAACCAGGCTCTTCACAATATTCTCAGGCCGTGTACCTAGCTTTTCAGCTGCCTGGTCAGCGCTAGACACCTCTCCAGACATCTCTATAACTCTACCGTTCACAACTGACCGGTTAAGAAACCTCTCCAGCCTCTTGACTTTCTCTTTCATTGCTAACCCTCTATACAGGCTTCGAAAACGAGAAACCGGCTTTCATATCTTTAAACTCCACCTCTCCGGAGTGAGCTAGGTCCTTGCCTTCAAAGTCCAGCTCCCCTACCTTTATCCTGTTCTCTATCTTTTTCCTGGCTTCTTCAAGCGCCCCTGTATCTCCTGAAAAGCTCAGGTCCACTCTATCCTCCACTTCCAGACCTGCTTCCTTGCGCTTCTGCTGGACTGATCTTATCACTTCTGCTACAAAAGCCTCTTTCCTTATATCTTCGTCCATGTGGAGGTCAAGGAATATCTCGCCTTTCTCAAAGCTCTTACTCCCTATGTTTTCTGATGTCTCGCTCTTTACTGATACGTCTCCTTCCTCGATTGAAAAGCCTTCGACAACTATCTCTCCAGCCTCCAATAGCTCTTCGATCTCATCGTGCTCAAGTTCCTCAATGGCCTGTGCGACCTCGTCCGCCTGCTCTCCGAACCTTGGACCTATCTGGGAGTAGTCTGGTTTGGCTACAAGCCTTGAGGATACCTCGCCAAACTCTACCTCCTTGACATTGGCCATCTCCTCTATCAGAGGCTTGAACTCTGTCAAGTTGAACTTGACTTCATCTCCTGCAGATATTACCATCCTCTTTGCAGGCCACCTAAGGTTGTACTGCCTCTCATCCCTGAGCTTCACTGCTTTCTCCACTATATCCTTCACCAGCTCCATGGCGTATTCTCTGTCCTGATTCATGAAGTTCTGTTCGACATCAGGATACCTCTCCATGTGAACCGACTCCTCCTTTCCACCAAGATCCTGATAGACCTGTTCAGTTATGTGAGGCGCTATAGGAGCTAGTAACAGAGTGGTCTGCATTATAACTTCCTTCAGAACCCATGAAGCTGCCTGATCCTCCGACTTTATCCTAGATCTCACAGCCTTCAGATACCACCTGGAAAGGTCGTTGAGCATGAAGTCCTCCAGCTCTCTAGCAACACCGTGGAAGTAACAGTTATCCATCAACTCCTTGACCTTGTCTATAACAGAGTTGAGCCTGGATAGCATCCACATGTCAACCGGTTCAAGCTCCTCAGGTTTTGGAACTGAACCGCCATAAGTCTCAAAGAACTCCTTGGTGTTCCAGTATACTGTGAACAGCCTGTATATCTCGTTCTCGATTTCATCCTCATCGTATTTTGTCTGCTCCCAGGGAGCTGCAACTCTGAGAGTGTAGAATCGAGGCAGATCTGCTCCAAACTTCTCAAGCTGTTCAACCGGGTCTATTACATTACCCAGTGACTTGGACATCTTCTTTCCCTCTGAGTCCAGCACGTGTCCCTGGAACAGTATTTTCTCATATGGTGCCTCGTCAAATCCAAGTATACCGCAGAACATCAGGCTGTAGAACCAGCCTCTTATCTGGTCAGAGGCTTCAGTTATGAAGTCCATGGGCCACATGGATTCCAGCGGCTCCTCTTCAAATGGATAGTGGAGAGATGCAAATGGAGCTACTCCTGAATCGAACCACACATCCAGTATGTCATCGATACGGTTGGACTCTCCTCCACAGCCACATTCCCAGCTGATCTCGTCAACTATGTGCTTGTGAGGATCAAAGTCCTCTGGAAGACCTCCTGCATGCTGTTCAAGTTCTTCATAGCTTCCTACGACCTCTTTTTCACCACAATCATCGCAGATCCAGATAGGTATGGGAACTCCCCAGTAGTTCTGCCTGGATATACACCAGTCAGGGCTCTTCTCCACAAAGTTCCTGAACCTCTTCTCCCCAACCGATTGAGGAACCCAGTCAACATCCTTGTTCTCCTCCAGCATCCTCTGTTTTACCTTTTCGTTCTCTATGAACCACTGCTCTGCAGCTCGATATACAAGCTTGGTCTTGCACCTCCAGCAGTGCGGATATTCGTGGCTGAACTTCTGGCTGTGTAGCAGAAGTCCTTTAGACTTGATGTCTTGCACTATTTCCTCGTTAGAATCGTGCACATAGCTGCCCTGGTACTTTCCTCCTTCCTCTGTATACCTGCCTTCCTCATCTACAGGTGAGAAGACAGGGAGATCAACCTTCTTTGCAGCCTCGTAGTCCTCCTGTCCATGGCCTGTTGCAGCGTGAACCAGTCCTGTTCCTTCCTCTAGGTTTACAAGCTCCTCGGAAGTGTGGACCCTGTGCACGCCGTGTTCCTCGGTCAGCTCCTCCTGTTTTGGAACTTCTCCAGCCAGTGGATGGCTGTACTTCTTACCCTGTAGTTCTATACCGTCAAAGGATCCAAGAACCTCGTATTCGTCCTCTTCGTATCCTGCTTTCTGAAGTACAGTGTCAACCAGCTGGTCTGCTATCACGAGTGTTTCTCCCTCCACCTTTACTCTGGCATAGTCGAAGTCAGGATGTACAAATATAGCCATGTTTGCAGGGATGGTCCAGGGAGTTGTGGTCCATATGACCAGTTTCTCATCCCGGTTCTCCAGCGGTATCTTCACAAATATAGCAGTATCTTCCACTTTCCGGTATTCGTCAGTGACCTCGTAGCCTGATAGAGAGGTCTGACATCTAGGACACCAGTGTATGGGTTTTAGCGCCTGGTAAAGCAATCCTTGCTCTTCTGCCTGTTTTACCAGCCACCATTCGCTCTCAATATAGTCCTTATGGAAAGTAAGATAGGGATTTTCGAAATCCTGCCATATAGCAAGGTCGTCCATGACTCCCACCCACATGTCCTGAGCTGATGTAGCTCTCTCCCGGCACTTCTCTATAAACTCCGCTGCAGAGATCTTGGAACCTATTTCGTTCTTGTCCTCTATCCCTAGCTCCTCCTCTGTAGCAAGCTCATTGGGAAGGCCGTGAGTGTCAAATCCTGCCTGATCCCAGACATCAAAGCCCTGCATCTGCTTGAACCTCATCATGACATCTTTCAGAACCTTCCCCTGCATGTGCCCTACATGTGGAGGTCCATTGAGATACGGAGGTCCATCTATGAGGAAGAACGGTTCATTTCCTTCAGTAGCTTCTCTAACCTTTCTCTTTATGTCGTTCTCCCGCCAGTACTTCTGGGTCTTCCTCTCAATATTCTTTGGTTTGTATGCCATAACTCCACTCCTCTATATAACTCAAAATTTGTTAGGTAAAAAACTTTAAAGATGATGGTTTTTGGCTGCAATTGTGAAAGAATTAGTGTTTTAAAACAATTCTGTAACGTTTCACGATCGTTTACCTTTTTCGGAGAGTTAAGGAAAGTGTTGGTGTTTTCCACTTAGTATTCTTAGTGTTAAGAAGTAGGCTACATTTAAGTTTGGGATTTAGAAAAGGGAAAAGGAAAAGTTGCCGGGGTAGCGTAGTCTGGATATCGCGGGTGGCTTATAACCACCTTCCCTGCCACGGGGAACGCGGGTTCAAATCCCGCCCCCGGCGATGCGGGTAGAAAAACCCACTACTCCCAATCTTAGAGCCGAACATTTATAAGCATTTTAGCCCGACATAGGGTTCTCATATCCCAATGTTGCAAATGACCACAATAAGAATAAAAACTAGCTCTTCCAAACAGTGATTGTATGTTGAGAAACAGCTTTCTACTGATGGAGGGAATTGGGAAAAAGAGCGAACAGAAACTCTGGCGGCAAGGAATAACAACTTGGAATGACTTCATAGATGCGGAGGATATCAAGGGAATCGGAGGTTCAAGGAACAAGGAGTACACCGGACTTCTGAAGAAAGCCCTGAAGAACCTGGAAAAGGAGAACGAGACATTTTTCAGCTATAGAATGCCAAGAAAACACCACTGGCGGATGTACCGGGAGTTCAAGGACAAGGTGGCATACCTGGATATAGAGACCACCGGCCTTAACAAGGAGCGCAACAAGGTCACGACTGTAAGCGTATACAACGGCAGCAACGCAGAGACACTGGTCCACGGTAAGGACCTTACACTGAAAAATCTGCAGCAGATGCTTGGAAGACACAAGGTACTTGTGACTTACAACGGAGCCCAGTTCGATATACCGTTCCTGAAGGCGCATTTCCCACAGCTGGACTTTGAGAAGCCGCACATAGATCTCAGGTATCCGTGCAAGAGTCTTGGACTGACCGGTGGACTGAAAGCTATAGAGGAGGAGCTCGGAATTGCGCGTAAAGGAGTTGAAGATCTGGATGGAAAGGACGCCATAAGGCTGTGGAAGAAGTACGAGAGAGGAGACAGGGAAGCGCTTGATAAACTTGTACGCTACAACCAGCTGGACGTGGAGAACCTGGAGCCTCTTCTAAGCACTGTCTACAATAAGATGGAGGAAAAGAAGTTCAGATCCGTTGTTAAGTAGCTTACATGCATATTTTTGATTAAGACTGATCGAGAAAGATATTTGTAAGTAGCCAATAAAAAAACTTGCTACCATGAACCTTGCAGTCATATCGGACATACATTCAAACATAGAAGCGCTGAATGAAGTCCTGAAAGACCTGGAAGGCAGAGAACTGGAGGGCTATATATGCGCTGGAGACCTTGTGGGCTACTACTTCCATCCTAACGAAGTTGTGGAAACTATAAGAGAGCTGGATGCGGTCTGTGTGAAAGGAAACCACGACAACTCTGCGGTTCAGGATGTATCACCCATGAGGATGAATTCTATGGCTGGACAGGCCATAAGGTGGAACAAGAATCATTTAAGTGATGAGAACCAGGAGTTTCTGGAAGGCCTGCCTTTAAGGAGGGAGGAAAGACTGGGTGGGAAGAAGGTATTCCTTGCCCATGGATCTCCGGTATCTCCGCTTAAGGAGTATGTAAAGCCGCGCTATGTGGATGAGAGCTTCCTTGACAGATGCTTCCACAACGACTGGCCCGACATACTGATCATGGGGCACACCCATATACCCTTCGAGAAGAAGATCGGAAACACACTTGTCATGAATCCTGGAAGCGTCGGACAGCCGAGAGACGGAGACCCCCGCGCCTCCTATGCAGTTCTTGACACAGAGGAGATGAGCGCAGAGATCATGAGAAGGGACTACAACCTGGACAAGGTCGCCCAGGAGGTCAAGGACGAGGGACTGCCTGATATGCTCGGGGAAAGGTTGAGGGAGGGTAGGTAGAAGGTTCAAGAACTGCCGATAGCAGTACCTTTTTATAGATGTGGGATAAAGATACCCACAGAGGTATCCGCAGATGGGGAGCGTAACTGTTGAGGAAAGAGGTAGAGTTGTACTACCTGCAGAGATAAGAGAGAAATTTCATATAAGGCCTGGAGAGAAGCTTAGGGTGGAGTCCAAGGGAGATGAAATAGTTCTTATACCTGAGAGTTCTGCAGAAGAAGTTAAGAGCCTAAAAGGGTGTGTAAAGGATAGCTCTATAGATCCCCTGGAATTAAAAGAGATTTGGAAGATGTAGAGGGATGTGAATGATATTTGTAGACAGCAATATATGGTGCTACTATTTTGACAGCTCCTCTGAAGAACATAAGGCAGTTTCAGAATTCATGGATGAGAAGCTTGACAATGAAGAGATAGCGCTCAACACCGTGGTGGTGATGGAGGTCTCACATTTTCTGATAAAGAACCTTGGAGGAGAAGAAGGCGAGAATAAGATAGATAAATTCCTGTCCTTTCCCTTTAGAGTTGTGGACTTTGATTATTCCCTAATGTATGACTCTGTAGACCAGCTTGTAGAGGAATCTGAAGCTGGAATCGGTGGTAGAGATGCAACAATACTGGCATCTATGGATCATCTGGATGTAGAGGAACTTATAACCCATGATAAGGCCTTCAAGAAGATTGAAAACGTGAACGTTATTGACCCTGTAGAACTGTAGAGTTATCTATTTCCCGATACGTAGCCAGCGCCCCTACTTCCTGCAGAAGTAGTTCCCGAAGTCGAAGGGCCTATATGTCTCATGTCTTTCATAGCTCGTTATCTCAAAGCCTTTATCTTCCAGTAGGTCGTCTATCTCGTCTTCTGGCGCTAAGTACTGCTTTACTGAACTATCGTCTCTCTCTTTCTCAAGTTCGCCCTCTCCTATTTTGAAGTTTATCTGTAGTACACTATTATCTTTCATTACTCTGTGTATCTCTCCTATAGCGCTTTCCCAGTCGGACTTAGGCAGTAGAAACACGGAAGCATTCGCCCAGACACCATCAAAACTAGTTTCATCAAAAGCCAGATATCTCATATCGCCTTCAATAAATTCGCCCTCATAATTTTCCTTAGCATACCTTATCATTCCCGGAGCTATATCTATACCTACTGCTTCAAAACCCCTCTCCGCAAAGTAATTAGTATCTCTACCCGTGCCACAGCCCACATCCAGAATCTTACCAGATCCTACTTTGGAAGAGAAACTATCCAACAGATCCTTGAAATTATCAGGCAGATTCTCAAGAGCGTTTTTCTCATCGTATTCTTCCACTTCTTCAGAATAGAACTCCTCCGGAGTAAGGATACTCATAATGCACTCCCTATTTACTAATCTATTAAAGTTTACTGTTTGAGACGAGCGATTCCCGAGAAGGGGAACTACAAGGAATAAATGCCTCCGCCACTAAGTTTCTACCATGCTCGGAAAAATCGCAGACAAGCTGACTGGACGCGACACTGAGATCCTTTCCATGGAGGCGCTCAGGGACGAGAGGCCTGACAAACTGCCGATAGACAGGGAACAGCCGGACGAAGACCTGGAGACCGCGACCTTTGCCATAGGGTGCTTCTGGGGTCCAGATGCGCGTTTCGGAGCGATTCCAGGTGTGGTTCGGACAAGAGTCGGGTATGCTGGAGGAGAAAAGACAGATCCAACATACCACGACCTGGGGAACCATGCAGAGACGGTACAGATCGACTTCGATCCAGGAAAGATCAGCTACAAGGAGCTGCTTGAGATATTCTGGAGCAGCCATGACTGTACAGCGCCTTCAAGCATGCAGTACCGTTCGATTATTTTCTTTGACAACAAGGATCAGAAGGAGAAAGCGAAGAAAAGCCTTGAAAACCAGGAACAAGAATCTAGCAGGATCAAAACAGATATAAAGAGGTTAGACACTTTTAATCTTGCGGAAAACTATCATCAGAAGTACCATCTAAAGCAGAGGAGCGACTTCCGTGAGTTCTTCAGAGATATATACAGCGCTGGCCAGATAACCAATTCCACAGCTGCTGCCCGGATCAACGGCATAATTGCGGGATTTGGTACAGAAGAGCTGGAGGACGAAATAGGGAGTTATGGCCTTACAGAGGAGCTTGAGAGGAAAGTTAGGAGAGGACTCTAAAATTACAAATGCTTAAAAAAGTTGCAGTACATATTCGGAATCGCTATGTCAGAAGAGATAGAGCTGCCTTTTCGGCCTGAAAAAGGTTCTATTGACTATGTTGATCCCGAGCATATATATATATTCAAGAGGCTAAGAAGGTAGCTAAAAATGATTCTCTGGATGATAATCAGCCTGTGGGCGCTGTAATAGTAAATGACGGAAGAATTCTTGGTAGAGGAGCAAACGGTTCTAACTATCATGACAACAATGAATGTGAGAGAGATAGGCTCAAGGAGAAAGGAGAGATAAGTTCCGGGGAAGGATATGAGCTATGTGAGGGCTGCCATCCTAAAAACCACGCTGAACCCACAACCATTCAAGACGCTTATGAAAACGTGGAGGACGAAGCAAAATTAGAAGGTGCAGAATTATACATGTGGGGTCACTGGTGGGCCTGTGAGTGGTGCTGGGATGAGATGCTTGATGCAGGGATTGAACAGCTATATCTGATGGAAGGTAGCGATAGAAAATTCAACCGGAATCACGAGGATTTTGTGTTCTAATAAACAGCCTGTGTTAGCAGAACCTATCACCCGTTAACTTTTTATATCGGGTGTTATCATTTTCTATCATGTACCTCGGAGAGAACCAGCAGAAGGCACTTGAGGAGTTCTTCCGACATCCTACCAGGAAGTTCCAGATAAGAGAGCTATCGCGGGAGACCGGTCTCTCGCTTCCAACGATAAAAGACTATCTGGCCGAATTCATGGAGAAAGGTCTGGTTGAGAAGGTAGAAGAAGGGGTGTATCCGGGATATAGAGCTTCAATGAACGACAGCTTCAGGCTTTACAAGAAGCTTTGGACGGTAGAAAAACTACATGAGACCGGGCTAGTAGAGAAACTGGAGAAAGAACTCCATCCTGATTCAGTAGTGCTATTCGGATCAGCTGCAAGAGGCGAGGATATAGAGAAAAGCGACATAGACATTCTCGTGGTATCTGAATCCCGAGATATCAATATTAAAAAATTTGAAGACAAGTTCAATAGAGAGATAAATCTCCAGTTCATGGTAGTGGAAGAACTCAAAAAGAACAGAGAATTGGCAAACAACATTGCAAACGGTATAGTACTTTCAGGCTACCTGGTGGTAAAATGAGATGGGAAGAATGCCTAAATGAAGAGGTCTATAGACGAGAGGAAAACCCTCAACAGGCGAAGAATCTATACCGGATGGCTCAAGTGAGAAAAGAGGACAACAGGGAAAGAAAACAGACCGAGGAGAAAGTACCGCTTATAGTGGAGAGCTACTGGGAGACCATCAAACAGTTTATAACAGCCCTCTTGAACCTTGAGGGCTTTAAATCCTATTCTCAAGAATGCCTTGTGGTATTTTTAGAGGAATTTTACGACTTTAAAAGACAGGATATAGAGCTTATGGATCAACTAAGAAGGTTGAGAAACGATGTAGACTACAGAGGAGAATTCCTGGACAAAGGATATCTCGAAAGAAAACAGGCACGGATTAAAGATATAATAGCCCAGCTAGAAAAGACAGTTAAGGAAAAACTTCCAGACAATGCAGGTGATAACTCAATGCCAGAAGTTGAATCCTACGACTTTGGTAAGATCGTGATAGACGGAAAGTCATACGAAAACGATGTGATAATCTTCCCCGACCATGTACACAGCGGATGGTGGCGAGACGAAGGCCACAAGCTCCAGCCACAGGACCTGGATAAAGTTGTTGAAGCCGATCCTGACAAACTTATCATCGGACAGGGATACAACAGCCGGATGAAAGTACCGAAGAAGACAAGAAAGTTCCTGGAAAAGAAAGGCATAGATTTTGAGGTTCAAAGCACCAGGAAGGCCTGGAAGAAGCTCAATAGTTCCGAGGGAGATGTTGTAGGTGCTTTTCACCTAACATGTT
>JAXINT010000061.1:0-11069 GCA_034190605.1 Asbonarchaeaceae archaeon (SeqCode)
TCATCCCTTCCTCTTGAATTCCTCAGGAAACCCTGATTCTCCTCTATAGAACTCCACTGTCCTCCTGATACCTTCGTCTATATCCACCTGAGGCTCATACCCTATCATCTCCTTTGCCTTTGAGAAGTCTGCTTCCGTGTGCATCACGTAGTTCTCGAGAGGGTTCTCGACATGTTTTGGCTCTATATCCGTCCCTAAAACATGGTTTAGTTTTTCGACAAGCTCGTTAAGAGAGGTTCTCCGACCTGTACCTAGGTTTAACACCTCTCCGGACACGTCTGACTCTGCAGCAAGTATATTACCTCGCGCAATATCCTTCACGAAAGTGAAGTCCCTGGTCTGTGTCCCATCTCCGTATATGACAGGTCTCTCCCCCTCCATCATCTTCCAGATAAACTGTGAGATAAGGTTGGCATACTGGCCTTTTGCCCTTTCCCTAGGCCCGTAGACGGAGAAATACCTTAGACCTACCACGTTCAGCCCATAAGTGCTGTGGTATACCTGCGCATAGAGCTCCCTTGACATCTTTGATGCTGAATAGAGGTTTACAGGAACTTCTCCCATGTGTTCCCTGTGAGGAGGGCTCACGCTACCATACATCGAAGAGGTAGAGGCATACACAACTTTATCAATATCTCCGTTCCTTGCAGCCTCCATGACATTTATAAAACCGTTTATGTTAACTTCAGCGCCTTCAGATGCATTCTCCTGGTGCATAGGTGCGGAGGAACGCGCAGCATCATGAAATACAATATCCACGTCTTCACAACATCTCTCCACGGTGTCTTTTTTCCTTACATCTCCTTCAACTATCTCAACCTCTCCTTCTACACTTTCGAGGTTCTCCCGTGTCCCCAGATACATGTCGTCCAGCACGGTCACGTCATGGCCTCTGTCAAGAAGCTCTAACGTAAGGTTTGACCCTATGAAACCTGCTCCTCCTGTTACAAGTGCTTTCATATATATCTACCTCGGGTTGTTCTAGCCTCTTTTCCCGACATCATGCCATTCTCCATCGTATACATAGCCTTTAAGAAGCCTCTGACCTGCAAGCCTTTCAAAGACATCTTCCACATCCACCTTCTGCTTCTCTCTTTTCTCAGGCAGCCTTTTAATTGCTTCTGGTTCCATGAGATACACTCCAGCGTTCACAAGCTTCGATACCTCCTCTCCTTTCTCAGGTTTTTCCGTGAATCCTACTATCTTGTCTCCTTTCATCCTTGCAACTCCGTACGGAGATACATCGTCTATAGTTGTCAATGCTATAGTTGAAACGGCCTTTGATTCCCGGTGCTTTCTTGCCATGTCCTCTATATCAACCCGACATAGGACGTCTCCATTCATCATCAGGAAGGTGTCGTTTAATCCCTCGATCTCTCTAAGACTTCCTGCCGTTCCTAAAGGCTGTTCCTCTACGAAATACTCCAGATCGAGATCGAAGCCTTTGCCATCTCCGAAGTAGTCTTTCACACTTTTATCTTCCTTGTTAACGGTCAGTACTGCTCTCTCCACTCCGTGCTTGTCAAGATGTGTCAGTATGTGTTCTACTACGGGCTTTCCGTTTATCCTGATCATGCATTCGGGATCTACGGTACCTCCGCATAAAACTACTGCTGTATCGACCTTCTCCGTCCTTAGATAGTCGCTTAAGAAACTCTCTATGGCTCTTGATCGGTTTTCTATCTCTTTCTCTTCTGCTTTCCGGTCGATACGTTCTACTAGTTCTTCTTCAAGTGTTATAGACACTCTCTTTTTTCCCATTTCCACACCCTTCTCTACCACCATATTACGAGGTAATATTTTAAAGCTTCGGGAGCGCGTTGGGAAAGGATTGATATACTTCCGTAACAAAGGAGCCCATAGTAAAGGAGGAATATGTAATGGTTGTCTTTCCAGAACTCTTGAAGGAGGTCGTAATGGCGGTTGCCGTGGGAGGTCTTATAGGTCTGGAGAGGGAGAACGAGCCAAGAAGGAAGTACGCAGGCCTGAGGACTATGTCCCTGCTAGCCGGGATAGCTCCTATAGCTGTGGCTCTTTCCGAATCATCCGGCTCCATGTGGCCGGTAGCGGTATACCTATTGATGGCTGCTGCATTCTCCACAGTACTCTCCGTTGTAAGGTATGGTATAGAGGAAGAGGATATAGGATTCACTACTTCTATAGCTGTTTTTATGGTTGCTGCACTTGGGGCTCTAGTAGGCTATAATTTCTACCTGGAGGCTGCAGCCATAACCATACTTGTTGTAATAATACTTGCCGAAAAGGAGCTTATACACGGCTATGCAAGCAAGCTTTCAGATTCAGACATATCTGATGCAATGAAGCTCGGTGTGTTGGTGTTCATATTACTGCCTATCCTCCCCTCACAGCCGGTTGGTCCTTTCAACGCCATAAATCTGAGGGAAACTCTGATACTTGCCATATTTGTCCTCCTAATAGAGTTTATTGCCTTTGTATCCATGAAACAGATAGGAAGTTCTCAGGGCCTTAAGCTGACAGGGCTGCTAGGTGGAGGCGCATCATCCTTTGCCACTACAGGGGTTATGACAAAGATAGCTGAAAAAGACCCCGGCCTATTAAAGACAGCCTCATCAGCCGCAATACTTTCTATACTTTCCATGATCGTGAGAAACATTGTCATAGTTTCTGCTATAGGCTGGAATGTAGCTCTCCGCATAATCTATCCTGTAATAACCATGTGTGTCCTATCCCTGATAGCAGGATTTATATGGAGGGACAATAAATCTTCTGTTGAGAATGCTGGGCTGTCCATGAACTCTCCCTTCTCATTTGGATCTGCTGCAAAATTTGCTGCTGTGTTTATAGCTATATCTCTTATCTCGGCATTTGCTGAAAACTTCCTTGGACAGACCTGGATATTTGCAACTGCTTTTGCAGGAGGCATGGTGTCTTCAGCAGCAGTATCAACATCTGCAGCGGCACTGTTCTCCAAGGGATCTATACAGATAGCCAGTGCTTCAGGGATGGTTCTTCTATCAATATTGGGCAGCATGGTTTCCAAGATACTCCTGATCGAGACTGCAAACAAGGACATGAGAAGGTATGTTTCCGTCCCTATGCTACTTATAGGAATTATAGGTCTGGCTGTGTTCTTAATATAAGGTGATATACATGGATGCTGATCTCCACATGCACACGACGGCTTCCGATGGTACTGACACTCTTTCGGAGAGAGTAGAGGACGCAAAGGATAAGAATCTATCATGTATAGCTATAACAGACCACGACACCATCAATCCTGATTTGGAGGGTAGGAAGAAAAAGATAAAAGGAGTGAGAGTGGTTACAGGAGCCGAGATAAAGGCGGGCCTGGACGGGAACAAGATAGAGGTCCTTGGCTACTTCCTGGACCCGGAGGGCGAGGAGATAAACGAGCTCTTCCAGCGCATAAAACAGTACAGGAAGGACAGGATGAAGAAGATGGTCGATAAGATCAACGATTTAATCCAGGAGGAGATAAAGCTTGAAGAAGTTCTTGAAAGAGCTGAAACCTCTGTAGGTAGACCTCACCTTGCGAGGACTCTAAAAGAAAAGGGAGTTGTGGAAAGTACAGGCGAAGCATTCTCTAAATACATCTCAAATGAAGGACCTGCATTTGTACCTTCAGAGAAGGTTGACGCTAAAGAAGTTATAAGAATAGTGCATGAGAACGGAGGTGTAACCTCTCTTGCGCATCCTGGCAGAAGCTTGACCAGTGAAAATGCCTATGACATGGTCGAGAAGCTAGTAAAGAGAGGTCTGGACGGTATAGAAGTATCCTATACCTACGATTTACAGGACAGAGATTTCAGCTTTGGAGTGTCTCGGGCTGATGAGATAGCTCAGAACCTAGGCCTTATACCTACAGGTGGGTCGGACTGCCACGGTTCCAAGAGCAGCAAGTACTTCCTTGGAGAGGTCAGGTTACCCTATCCTTACGTGAAGAAGCTCTGGGAAAAGGGCGAGCAGTATCGCAGCTAGCCCAGGCATCCCAATTTCTCCAGCCCACCAGCTAAGGATCTGGTGGTGATCCTTTGCCGGGTTCCTCCGGAACCGCTCTCTGAAATCCACAGGATTTCAGGGGCTGAACGCCTTTCAGTACTTCCTACACTTGTGTTACGCAAAATACGAGTTACGGGCGGTTTCGTGTCTGCACGTGGTTCTCCGCAGCTGTCCTAAAGGAGTCAGCCCAGGTATCCCAAGTTCTCCAGCCTGTCCTTTATCTCTTTCTTGTCTCTATCTCCAAGCCCTGTATACTCGTCTTTTGATTCCAGTAACCCTATCTCTTCAAGCCTATCAATCACATGATCCACGCATTGGTCAATGGACTTCTCTGCTGTGTCTACAACGATCTCAGGGTCTTCTGGATCTTCGAAAGGATGATTTACTCCTGTGAACTTGTCTATGTGTCCTTTCTCTGCCTTTTCGTACAGGCCCTTAGGATCTCTCTCCTTGCATACCTCTACAGGACAGTCTACAAATATCTCCACGAACTCTCCATCCTGCTCGATCTCGTCTCTGGCGTACTGCCTGGCCTTTTTGAACGGAGATACAGCTGCCACTATTGACCCTACATTGTTCTCGTTTAGAAGTCTGGAGATGAACGCTATCCTCTTGTTGTTCACAAACCGCTCTTCCTTTGAGAATCCTAGGTCAGGGTGTAGTTTCTTCCTCAAGTCGTCTCCGTCAAGGTTATGTACATCCAAACCTCTTGACCTTATCTCCTCTTCAACTCGCTTTGCAACGGTTGACTTGCCTGAGCTTGGAAGTCCTGTAAACCATAATGTAAAACTCATCACTTATCACCTCCAACTAGAGGGTTTTCAAAGTCCTTTATCTTTTCAGCCACCTCGGGCCTCATCATCTTCTCAGGAGGCTCTTTTCCTTCGGATAGCATGTTCCTTATCTTTGTACCTGAGGGAGAAATCCTCTCCGAGTCTCCGTGAGGACACAGTTTCTCAGATGTCGTGCTGTGGCACTTGTCGCAGAAGAAGGCGTAGTCGTAGAACATAGGGTTAATTCCTATGGATCCGAACTGGCTGAATATCTTCTGCGCGCCAAATTCATCGTAGTAGTCTCCTACCCCTGCATGGTCTCTTCCAACTATGAAATGTGTACATCCGTAGTTTTTCCTAACTATTGCATCGAATACTGCTTCTCTAGGGCCCATGTACCTCATCTTTGCTGCGAAGATGCTCATTGCAGCTCTTCCTCTGTAGTAGTTCTGTAACAGGGATCTGTATGCCGATAGGATCACCTGGTCCTTGTAGTCGCCTTCCTTCTTCTTCCCTATCTTTGGATGTATCAGTATCGCATCCACATGTTCCAGGGCAGATTTCTGTAGGTACTCGTGACCTCTATGTGGGGCGTTTCTTGTCTGGAATCCTACCACTGTATCCCAGCCCTTCTCCTCGAACAGCACTCGTGTCTCCGCAGGTTTAAGGTTGTATTCGTCGAACTCTGTGAATCCTTCCTGTATGAAGTCTATGTCTCCTCCTACAAGGTATTCTCCCTTCCCAAGGTATGACTTGACTCCTGGGTGGTCCGTGTCTGTTGTACCGTATAGGTGTTTTACTGCGTGCTTCTTGTTGTATCCGAATACCTGATCTATGTCAATGACTGCTAGAGGATTGTTTTTTGGACCTCTCAACACTGCTTGTTCTCCAGATTCCAGCTCTTCTGCCTTTTTTGGAGAGACATCAAGGACTATAGGAACTGTCCAGGCAGTACCGTCCTCAAGAGTCTTGTCCTCCACGACTTTGAGGAAGTTGTTTCTGTCCATGAATCCTTTTAGAGGAGAGTAGGCGCCGTAAGCAATGTTCTGGAGGTCCTTGACAGTTTCCTGGCTTATCTGTATCTCCGGCATCTCCTCTACTTCCTCCGGAAGCCTTTCTTTCTTTCTGTTTGAAACAGTTCTATCTACGAGCTTTCCTCCGTGTGGTGGCAGTGTCATCTTCTCTCAGTCCTCATTTACGATCTGTATTGGTTTGCCTTCAAAGTCTCCGGGGATTGGGATATCCATCTCCTTGAGGATCGTGGGAGCCACGTCCTTGATGTTTATGCCGGATATCCTTCCCAGTCCGTCCTCTCCAGGTCTGTGTGCGATGAATACTCCGTCCCAGTCGTGGTTTGCGTGGTCGGGCCCGGTATCGTTCTCCATGAGGTAGATAGAGTCAGTCCCTACCGATCCGGAGCTCCTCCATGCCAGGTCTCCAAAGAATACCATGAGATCTGGCTGGTCTCCTTTTGGATCGTCGTATACTTCCTCTGGTTTCAGAACCTTTGTCCCTATGTCCTCTCCGTCAGGGCCCTTCAGGTTCTCGAGCTTCTCTATAAGCTCGTCTCTCTTATCCTCGTATTCTTCTTCCGGAATCCGCCCTTCTTCCTCTCTACCTTCTACATTGAGGAAAAGCCTGGCGTAGTAACCTCCCCATCCCCAGGCCTCGGTGTTTTCCCAGTCTATCATTCCTTCGTCAAGCCTCTGCATTTCCTCTGGTTCTTCCTTGAGTTCGAGATAGCCTTCTTCCCTAAGGAACTCGTTCAGGCAGATACATCCGTCCATGGGCTTGGCTCCGTGATCCGATACAATTATTACGGTCGTGTTTTCATCAGCTTTGTCCAGGATCTTTCCGATCTGCTTGTCCATGAATCTATAGTAACGTGGGATAGCGTCCTCAAACTTGTTTCCGGGCTCGTAGTCCTTGTGGTCCTCATCCCAGTATTTCCAGAACCCGTGGTGGAGCCTGTCAGGACCCATGAACACTGTCATGAAGAAGTCCCAGTCCTTCTCCTCCATGAGCTCTGTCATTATCTTCGCTCTCTTCTCTGTCATCTCGAATATGTCGTGCAAGATTCTTTCATTGTCGTCCGATCGGAAGTCCTCTACATCAAGCATGTAGGAGTTTTCTTTGCTTGAGTATTCTCCGTCGAACTTTGCTCTATCCAGGATCTCCTGTTTCATCTCCTTTGGACGGACAAAGTCGGAGTCAATTCCAGGTGTTAAGAAACTGGTCACTATAAACCCGTTTACCTCTTCGGGAGGGAAAGTTGTAGGAACTCCGATTACCCCGACTTTCTTTCCGTGATCTCCGATTATGTCCCATGCTCTGTCGTCATCTATCTTGTCTGCGGTTGCGAAGTACTTGTCCTTGTATGTTCCGATCTTTCTATGCCTGAAACCGTATGCACCCAGTGTACCTGGCGACTTGCTCGACATCATGCAGTACCAGGCCGGGCTGGTTATAGGAGGAGTCACACTCCGGATGTTTCCGTACGTTCCTTTCTCCATAAGTTCCTTTGTGTTTGGCATGTCGTCCTTAAGCCGGTCAAAGGCAATCTGCCTTGTAAAGCAGTCTAGCCCTATGACCACAACTTTCTGATCTTGTTCTCCCGTTATAAACTCTTTTGCTTTATCTATGATGCTCATAGTAGTTCACCTCTTTGTAATATCTGATTAATTGGAACCTAATCTATGTATCCCAGTCTTTCCAGTCTTTTCCTGATTTTTTGGACCTCTTCTTCGGTTAGGCTTTCATCTTCAAGCCCGCCTCCGGCAATTATGTCTCTGAACAGGTGTTTTGTAAAGTCCGAAACAGAGGTGAAACCTGTATCAGATATGAATTCTTCCACATCCTCATGCAGGCTTTTTGGAAGTGAAATGGTAGTATGTCCGTGGTCAATTACCTGCTCTTTCAGGTCATTTGACCTTATAACAGAGGTTACAGGAACCTCTTTTATTTTGTCTTCTTCTGAGAACAGACATATTATCTGGTCAACCTTCTCAGGGTCGTGGTCGTGATATATAAAGTTCTTTCCCAACAACTCCAGCTCCACTTCTTGCATGTTGCCTTCTCCATCCTTTAGTCTGTAATCAGGAGATGACCGTTTGCGCCTTTCAACAACCTCTTTAAACCCGAATTTTTCCAGGTTATCTTCGAACCATTTTCCGAACTCTTTTTCATCCTTAAAAGGGATTACAGATTCAAATACATTAACCAGTTCTTCTAACAGCTCGTTGTAGGAGAGGTCATGGTACGATGCGAGAACCTTCAGCTTTCTGCGCATGCTCTCATCAATCTGTATAGTCGTGGTCAATACGCGCACCCTTTGCCCAATAGTTCCAATAGTTCTATTGGTTTAAATAGAAATTAATCTAAACCTTTTTAAACCTTTTGGCAATCCGACCTGCCTGGTGGTATATTTCCTCCCAAACGCTAGATGGCCAGTCCATGTCTGTCTTTTCAAGCTTTCCTCCTGTAATCTTCTGCATAATTTTAAAACCAGCTCTCTGTATTCCTGCAGGTGCGTTCCAGAATCTTCTCAACATATCTCCTGTAAGCATTTCTCTTTCAAATTCTCTGGTCCACAGATCATATTCCTCCAGTTTTTCCTCCAGAGACAGGCTTCTGTCTCCCATTATCTGAGATATCTTGTCTCCTGCAATAAGACCTCTCATTATACCTCCTCCTGTATAGAGCTTGTTCCATCCTGCAGCATCTCCCAGCAACAAGGAGTAGGTGGATTGCGAGACAGTTTTTTTAGAGGAAGAGATAGGTATAGGTGCAAACTCTGTATTTCCCTCCTGTATAGATTTTTTCAGGCTCTTCTCCCGTACAAGTCTATTAAAGTACTGCTCCTGTGTTATATCAGGTATCTCTCCGTCCTCGACCGCTCTTTTATAATGCTCTTTGTCTACAGCCAGACCGTACTCTGCCTTGTTCCCTCCTCTGGGAATGCGCCATCCAAAGAAGCCAGGGTTGTTAAGGTAGACATCGACATGGTCCTGGTCTGCGGCCTCGTTGACATGGATGAGGAAGCCGTTGAGGATCTTATTAGGCCCATATTTATCGCCTTTTAGTTCCTCTCCCACCTCCCACAGCCTCCGCACCTGGGAGTTAGGTCCATCACACCCTATTAAGAGATCGGCGTATATATTTTCTGCTCCTTCGAACTTTAGCTCAAGGTTTCTCTCAGAACCGGGATTTGTATCCCAGCCTACGAACTTTGCCCCTGTACGCGCATCTACTAGCTCTTTTTCTCCGGCTTCCCTGAACATGGCGTTGTCAAGGCTTGATCTATCCACCACAACTGCCGCTTCATCCCCTTTACTGAAGTGGTAGCTTTCCTGAGGGTCCTGAAGGTAGGATGCGCCCTTGGGATAGAACTTGGCTCCAGACACGCGATTCTCAATAAGCGTTTTCCGAAGAGGATTTTCTCCTTCCAGAAACTCCTTTGATAGGTATTTATCTATGCCTCTTTCACCTATCTTGTACAGTCCGGAGCATACGCTTTTTTCACCTGCTTCTTCTTCCTTTTCATTTAGAGAGGTCGTTAATCCTTGTTCTGCCAGTCTTTTTGCAACGTATGAGCCTATGCTTCCGCCTATAACTGCTACATCGTATCCTTCCTGGTTAGGGTTTGCCATCGTTGCAACTCTTTAAAGGAGAATTTAAAAGCCTTTGTTTTTGCTCTATCTTAAAACCAGAGTTTTTGGAGGCAGGGTCAGTCCAGGTATCCGAGCCCTCTCAACCGCTCTTTAACCTTTTCCTCGTCCTTTTCTGAGAAGCCTTCTCCCTTGTTCCTTCCTTTCTTTCGCCTTACCTTGTCGGCGACCTGGTTAAGAACGTAGTTTACATATTCGTCTGTGTTGTCAAAGCCCTTCTCTCCTGCGCGCTCCTCAAGTATTTCAAAGGTGTCGTCCTCTACCTCTACTTTTTCAGGCATGGTATATCACAAGGACTGTTTTTGTCTTAAACTTTTTAAACCTCTCAGTGGAACGGCTTTTATGGTGTTTGCTGTTTTTGTTTCAACTCTACTACCTCAAGTTCATCCCAGACGATATGGTCAAAGAGGTTCTCTCTTTGTTCTGGTGTGTGGGCATAGAAGATATGAGGAGATTCGTAGCTGTTAACGTTCACCCAGCTCTCTCCTGCAAGATATTCCAGCACCTCATCCAAGTCTTGCGCTTTAAATGAGATTCCGTGGCGTATAAGGGCTTTGACCATTTTCACGAACTTTTCAGCGTAAGCTAGGTTTGTGACTGAGATAGTGAAATGTGAGGAATGTTCATTAGGAGGACGTAAGTGTATGCCGTGCCTACTTCCACTGAAGACAATTTCAAAGGGATGGCCTCTTTTTGGACTGTTCTGCCAGTCCATAAACTCCTCTTCACTTTCTGGGTCGCTTATGTCCAGCATCCCGTTATCTCTGCCGTCAGCCCACTTGTGGTACATCTCTATTGGAGTTAGATTTAAAGCGTCTTCAAACGCAGCCCTGTAACAGATAGCTGCTGTATCCAGATATTTCTGCAGTGATATTTGTCGGAGTTCTCTGCTGTCTTCCAGATATTTCTCGTATTTTTGCTGAATCTTTTCTTTCTCCGACAATGGTAGGGTTTCATCCATCACATATTTACCCTTCACTTTACCTGTTCTAACATCGTAAGGAACAGCCTGTTCAATAAGTTCTTCACCAGCCTCTTCTATAAGCATGGCGAATTTTTCTACGTCCTCTAACGCTTTCTCCAGAAGCTTTGCCGTATATCTATCGATCTCTGAAACATGAGTTTTATCTTCCGCTTCTCTGTAGATACATATAGTCCCTTTATGAGGGACAAAAAGACACAACCGCTCTTCGAACTCCACCACTCCGAGCTGAACGCAGTATGTTTCTACAACATAGTCCTCTCCGTCATTCTTATCTGCAGAATCGATATCGTAGGAGCGTCTTCGCAGAGGAATATAGAAGTACAGCCATTTCTTATCTTCTTTGCTTTCATGGCTGGGAAACGCGAGATTTGTAAGGTCCTCTATCTTTCTGAATAGTCTCTCACTTTCAAAGTGAGCGCCTAAATCAGGAAGCAACCTCTCCATCTCATCTTTCCAGAGCTGGGGTTCGAATTCTTCAAGTATTTTTTCTACGTCCATGTTCTATATCCCCTCTTCCAATGTTTTTCAGTTTGGCTTGTATAACACTGTTATGTTCGGCGATTCTCTATTCAAGAATCCGTATCTCCGACTGATCCTCCAAGACCATCTCATAGGTTCCGTTGTATCTCTCCACCTCGCCCT
>JAXINT010000045.1:0-10972 GCA_034190605.1 Asbonarchaeaceae archaeon (SeqCode)
CTTTTTGCTGAAACTCATCACATTTAAAAATCCTTGGCAGAAACTTCTATGCAACACAGAGGTTGATAAGAAATGCCGCATCAAGTAGAAGCAAAGAACGTGAAGAAGGGGAGCTACATCCTTATAGAGGACGAGCCGTGTAAGGTAAAGAAAACATCCAAGTCAGCGCCTGGGAAGCACGGTCACGCCAAGTTCAAGATACAGGCAGAAGGAGTGTTTGACGACAAGGTAAGGAATGTCACCCATCCTGGAGACAAGATGATGCTTTCTCCAAAGGTTGAGAAGAAGACAGGCCAGATCGTGTCAAGGGACGGACAGATGGCGCAGGTCATGGACATGGATACCTATGAGACCCAGGAGATGAAGCTTCCCGAGGACCTGGAAATCTCCGAGGGAGGGGAGGTCAAGTACTGGGATATAGAAGGAAGGAAGCTAATCAAGGGTAAGAAGAGTTAAAAAAAAAAGAAAGGAGAAACAAACGGAGATAAAAAAGCTCTTGCAGCTTCCATGGATAGCAGTTCTTCCTCGCTATCCCTCAAATTCTATTTCTACTCCGTCACTCCAGTCGAGAGCAAGGTTAGCTAGCCAGGCTGCAATAGCTCCTCCGATGTAGCCGCCGATAAATCCTCCAGCAACTGCGCTAATGAGGTATCCCAGTCCTAAGAGGAATTCGCCGGCTAAAACCATGCCTATGAAGCCTACGGCTCCTCCTATAAAACCGAATATCAAGTTCCAGAATGCCATAAACTTCGCAAATGACGCTATTCCAATTCTCTTGAGAGTGGATATTAAAATCACTTCCAACAGAGAGTTCTGGGAGCTGCTATATTAAAGTATGGGCCGAGTATTGCCAAAAATTCTGGAAATCAGGTGCAGATAGTCAAGGATTTAATAAAAGAAAGAAAAAAAGAAGAGGTAAAAACCTCTTTTTTGGCCTTCTGAAAGGATCCGGATTGATTACTCACCTGCAAAAATGAGATAGATACCGGAAAGTCCTACCAGAAGGTATACGATATCCTGTAGCCAAGGAACCGATCCAAGGATAAGATCCACCACATCGATGTGGCTAGTGCCGAAGAGGTGAAGTCCGTAAAGACCCCAGTTTAGGGCACCTATTATAACTAGCCAGAAGGCTAGCTTACCCAAGGCCGATTCCTCAGAACCTGCATTTGCCATTTTGAAACACCTATAGACCTAAGATAGTGGGCTTACTACATAAAAGTTTATTGTATTAGAAAACATGTTTTTTGAAACATATTTTTTCGGGTTGAGGCGAAACACCCGATAAGTTTTTTTACCTTGCCAACAAAGCTGAAGCTGTAAAGATGGATGAGAAAGACATACTGGCGGAGGTATGGCCTAAAGAGGAGGAATTGAAGGAAGCGCAGGAAAAGTTCGAAAGCATAAGAGATTGGATAGAGGAGAAGTACGGAGTTAAAGCGGATCTAATGGGTTCTATTGGCAAGAGAACCTTTATATCAGGAGACAAGGATCTGGATATATTCATATTCTTCTCAAGAGATATTTCGGAAGAGGAGCTGGAGGATAAAGGCCTTGAGATTGGAGAATCCGTATTTGAGAAGTTTGGAGGAGACTTCAAGGTGGAGTTTGCGGAACATCCCTATACAAAGGGAGATATAGACGGCTTCGATGTGGAGATAGTTCCTGCATACGATATAGACGGGCCTGAAGACATGAAATCATCTGTCGACAGGACTCCCATGCACAAGAGATGGATCAACAGCAATCTAGAACTGGAGGAAAAGAAACAGGTGGTGCTTTTGAAACAGTTCCTGAAAGGCACAGGTCTGTACGGCTCCACACTCAAGAAAGAGGGTTTCTCAGGGTATCTGTGTGAGCTGCTGATAGCGCATTTTGGAAGTTTCAAACAACTACTCGACAGCGCTATCGACTGGGACAGGGGCCAGATTATAGATCCGGAGAACTATCACGAGGGAGAACTCCCTGAAGAGCTGGAGGAACAGTTTACGGATCAGGGACTGATCGTGATTGATCCAACAGATCCCGAGAGGAATGTTGCATCAGTTCTTAGCATGGAGAAATATTCGAGATTCATATACGAGGCATGGAAATATCTTGAAGATCCTTCTGAACGCTTCTTCTTTCCGGAAGAGATAGAAGTAGACCGTGGAGATATAAAAGACGAGATAGATGCGCGTGGAGACATGATAGTAGTGGAATTTGAGAGACCAGACGTGGTTGAGGACATCCTGTACCCTCAGTTGAGAAAGCTCATGGAGAGGATCATACAGCTTTTGAGAAAGAACGAGTTCCAGCTGTTTGACTCGGGGTTCTGGGTAGGTGAGGGAACAGTGAAGCTAGTGTTTGATTTCCAGAACTTCAGGCTTCCTGATAGGATCAAGCATAGCGGTCCTGAGGTGTTCCACAACCAGGAGAACATAGAGAACTTTAGCGGTAAATATGATAATGTCTGGGTGGAGGAAACCAGGTTGACAACTCTGGTTGAGCGCGAATACAGGGATGCTGAGGAGCTTCTGGAGGAGTTCTTCCAGGGAGATCCAGAAAAACTGAGAGAGAAAGGTGTTCCAAAGCACCTTGCAGAACCTGCTGAGGAGAGGGAAATCCACCCTCCTGAACTGGAAGGAGAGAACTGGCTTAAGTTCCTGGCGGAGTTCCTGCATCTTGCAGGGTAGAGGATATTTAAGGATTGAGCAGAAAGGAGTTTTGTGATCAGAGATGGCAGACGGCATTCTACTTGATGGATTCCCCCGAAATATTCCGCAGGCAAACTACCTTGCTCTCAAGGGAAAGGAGGACAAACAGACAGAATACAGCATGAATCTAGCTATAATGGGGCCTCCTGGAGCAGGTAAAGGCACACAATCCGAAAGGATAGCTGAAAGGTATGGGATAGTACACAAAAGCACAGGAGATGGTCTCAGAGCTAAAAAATCTACTCCCTTACCTCCAGAGGGGGAGAAACCAGCTGATTACATCGATCACGGAAAAAAGGTGCCGGACGAGATGATAATTCCGATAGTGGACCGAATGATATACGAAAATGTTGGAGAGGAACAGAACCTGTCAAAGATGGATATAACTGAAGAACGTCTCAATCGCCTCGAAGAGATGAACCCCTACGAGATACCTGCAGAAGATGACTTTTTAGATCTTGTGATCTATCTGGAGGTCAGCAGCGAAAACGTCCTTGAGAGAATAACCGGGAGAAGGCACTGTGGAGACTGCGGAGTAAACTACCACATCAAATTCAAGCCTCCAAAAGAGGAGAGTAAATGTGATGAATGCGATGGAGAACTAAGGCAGAGGGAGGATGATAAGCCAGAAGAGGTAAAGAAGAGATTAGATGCGTTTGAAGATGATACGATGCCTGTGATAAACTGTTACGAAGATAGAGGGCTACTTAGGGTTGTGGACGGCAACCCTGGAATTGACCAAGTTACTGAGAGCGTATTTGAAGTTCTTGACAGGGAGTTTCCTGAATTCAAACCGGAATAAATGGAAAAATAGCTGCTGAAAGATGAGCTGGACAGACTGGAGTTACTGGAACGAACACAGGTCAAGGCTGGCGCTTGTAGTCATAGTTGCAGTGATTTTGTTCTACGGTATCTACAACGGTGTTTCAGGAGAGAAAGTGCAAGAGAAGGGGGAGATAGCGGAGATAGGTGTTGAAGGCATCATAAGCTACAATGGAAAGAGTTCAGAGATCCTTCCTAAGGCCAGAATGACTCCTGATGATCTCAAGAAACTGGTGGATGAAGCAAAAAAGGACAGTGTCGACGCATATCTATTCAGGATTAATTCTCCGGGCGGCCAAGTGGTGGCCTCAAAAGACATGGCCCGGATAATAGAGAGTTTGGAAAAACCCGCCGCATGTCTGATGCAGGAAGTGGCGGCATCGGGAGCTTACTGGCTGGCTACGGAGTGTGACAGGATATTTGCCGATTCTCTTACAGTAACAGGAAGTATAGGAGTCAGCTCGACCTACCTCCAGTATTCGGGCCTACTTGAGGAGTACGGCATAAAGTATGTGAACCTGACCGCAGGCAGGTACAAGGATATGAGAAGCCCTTACAAGAACCTTACAGCAGAGGAAAGGGATATACTAACCGAACAGCTGGATACAGTTCACGAAGCTTTCATAAGACAGGTTGCAAATGAGAGGGGTATGTCGGAAGAAAACGTCAGGGAGCACGCAACCGGCCAGGCATTTATGGGAGGTGAAGCCGAAAGAATAGGTCTTATAGACAGCATTGGTAGGAAGAAAGATGCGAAAGAATATCTGGAGAACAGGACGGGGAGAAAACTGTCGGTGAAGAGTTACAGAGAGCAGGATACATTAGATATTCTGTCTCTCCTACCTGTAAAGATAGGTTATGGTATAGGGAAGGCGTTTACAGCTGCTCAGGAGAATATAGGTGGTATAGAAGCCCTATACAGGAAGAGATAGATGATAGAAGGGATAAAGAAAAAAAGAGGGAAAGACGTTTAGAAGGACTTACTTCTTTCCCAGGCCATCTCAAACATTGGGCCTACTGCATTTGATGCCGCATGATCTGACTCCGACCAGAAGATAGTCTTCTGGGTTGGATGGGCATCATCATGTGTCAGGGAAAGGCTAAGCTTCTCATCGTCAATTATGACGAACCTCCCCTCAGGCCTTTCAGGAAGATCTCCCTCTGAGAGATCCTTGACCTCGGCAACATTCTTAATAAGGTCGGCATCTCTCTTGTTTTCCTCAGTTACAGGAGCTAGAATCCTGATATCTACGCCTGAATCATGGACGCCTTTCAATGCGTTCATGTGGTTTTCTGCAATTTCAGTAAGACCTTCTTCAGTAGTCATGAACTTTATGCTGTTTTCAGCAGACTTGAGCATGTTGTCTACTTGCTTGTGGACATTGTACTTGCCCTTAATAGCTCCAGACATGTCAGCAGGGTCAACTCGTTCTACACCCTGGTCATAAAGCTGTTCAAGCTCAGTTACTGCCTCAGTATTCTTAAGCCTTTCTACTCTGTTGAGCTTCTCCTCCAGATCTTTCTTGTGGAGCTTCTTGGTGTTCTCAAGAGCCTCCTTTGGAGGCACTGCAACGTACTGCATGGGTTTAGAAGGCTTGATTATGGTAAATCCTTTCTCTGCAAGTGATTCCAAGACATCATAGGACCTTGATCTTGGAACACCTGTCATCTCTGAAAGCTCACCAGCAGTTGATACTCCTCTTGAAATAAGAGCTGAGTAAAGCTTTCTCTCGTACATGTTAAGTCCCAGGTCTTCTAACGTGTCAAGCGTCTCTTGGCTAACTACCATTTTTGTATCACCTTTTTACCACTTTTTGATTTCAACCAACCATTAAACCCTAATCTTTAAATACCTTACCCGTTTTGTCATCTGCGGATAAGTAAATGCCTGTTAGAACGCAATTTTTAAAAAGGTGATCCAGCTATCCCTGGCTCTCAAACAAGTTTTTGACTTTATCCAATGAATCAGCGTCCTCTATACCGATGTCATTTCTAACCTGTACCAGCCTGGGGAATCGAAGTGCGAACCCTGAAGAATACTTTGGACTTTTCTGTATCTCCTCGTAAGCCACCTCTACAACCACTTCCGGTTTTATCTTCACTTCCCTACCCTCTTGTTCTACTACAAGGTCATTCAGCCTTTCAGTCATGTCCTCTAGCTGTTCATCTGTAAATCCTGTAGCCATGTTACCTACAGTCTCGAACTCTCCAGAGTCTTTATCTCTACAGGCAAGTCTGTAGGAGCCCAGCCAGTCCGAACGCCGCCCCTCTCCCCATTCAGCACCTACAATTACCAGGTCAAGGGTTTCCATAACAGGCTTGAGCTTCACCATGTGACCTACTCTAGAACCTGGCTGGTATTCTGCCTCAAGGCTCTTTAGCATTACACCTTCCTGACCCTGATTCAGGGACTTCTGATAGAATGCCTGCGCATCATCCATGTCACCGGTCTCCATGTGATCAGCCAACTCCATTCTACTTCTTTCTTCCTCTATAATCTCTTTCAGAGCAGACCATCTATCCTTCAAGGACCTGTCTATCAAATTCTCACCTTCCAGATAGATTATATCAAACAGGTTTACGGTCACCGGTATCTTCTCCTGCATAGTGTGGATGTCGTACTTCCTTTTGATCCTCTTAGATAGATTCTGGAAGGGGATGGTGTCTCCGGTTTCAGGATCATATCCTACAGCTTCTCCCTCTATTATACACCTTTCAGCGTCTACCAGGTCTTCAACCGCTTCAACAATGTCCGGAAACTGCTTGGTGATGTCCTCAAGTCTACGGGTGAATACCTTAACTTCGGAACCTTTCTTGTGTATCTGGACTCTCATTCCGTCGTACTTGAACTCCATAGCTACCTTTCCCTCCTCATCGCTGACCTCATCAAATCCATCCTCCATGGATTCCACTTTCTGGGCTAGCATGGCATTTACAGGCCTGAACAGCTCCATCTCAAGCTTTGAAAGACCTTCAATCCCTTGAAGAGCTGCCTTTGAAACCTTTCTGAAGTCGTTGGTGACATCAAAACCGCGCTGAATCGCCTCCTTCGCCTTATCCTTAAGAGACTCGTAGGTCTCCTCGCCAGCTACGACCAGATCAAACTCCTCTTTAGAGAGCTCCATCTCTTCCATCTCGGAAGCTTCCCTTTCTTCTACATCGTTCTTATCAGCCAGGTTGTTGAAGACATCTTCATCGATCTCCTCAACTAAGTCCTCCTGAACAGCTATCCTTAGACCGCTGATATCCGTCTCTTCAAGTTCTCCCGGCTCAATTACCTCGGCAAAGAAAGCTTCTGCCAGTGCATCTCTTATAGTTCCCTCTCCAACTCCAACGCGCATGTCTCCTATTATGGTACGGACAATGTAGCACGCCTCGACAGGTTCAGCTGTAGAGAGCAGCTCTGATATCTTGTCAAGCTTCCTACCCTGAGAACCAGAGCCTTCATATCCAGCCATCTCCTGCAGGTTGTCGTGTACCTTCTCTACCGTAAGAGTTCTCTGCGCCAGTGTCTGTTGCCTCTTGTCCTTTACAAGGTTCTGCGCTGTCTTTCCAAGATCTCCTGTCTCCCTCCATTCGTCCTCGATCTCTTCCTCGGAGATTCCCGTGGTCTTGGACAGCGCTTTCACCATGAGTTTTGAGGAGATTCCTATGTCATCGGTCCTCCATTCGGCAAAGACCTGTCCTCTACACATCTTGACCAGCATCTGGAGCTCCTGTTCGGTAGCCTCTGAGAATGCCTGCGCAAGAAGGGATGTCTTCTCCAGGTTGGACTGCGTGGCCTCAAGGTTCTGGTATACCTCAACAAGTTCAGAATACTTCATCAGTTCAGGGTTGGGACTCCAAGAATAAAAAATAAGTGGACTGGAGGACACCAACCGCAAATAATTAAATAACTCCGGTTCACAAGATTCTCCTGTATGAATCCGGACGAGTTCCTGGAGACGCTGCAGACAAGGGCAACGGTCAAGAAGTACACCAGCGAAGGTGTTGACCGGAAGAAGATTGGAAAGATCCTGGAAGCAGCTAGATGGGCTCCGAGCGCAGGAAACATGCAGAGCTGGGAGTTCCTAATCGTGGAAGACCAGGATCTCAAGGACAAGCTCTCCGAGTATGCATACAACCAGGAGCATCTCAGAGATGCGCCCCTGAACATCGTGGTCCTTGGAAATGTAAAGACGGCAAAGGACAGGTATGAAGACAGAGGAGAGCTATACATGATTCAGGAGAACGCTGCAGCAATGCAGAACATGTTGTTGATGGCGGATATGCTTGGGCTTGGAGCGGCCTGGGTAGGCGCCTTCCAGGAGGAAAAGGTCAAGGACCTGCTAAAGATCCCAGAGAAGCTCAGGCCTCTGTCAATAATAACCCTGGGACATCCAAAGGAGCGGCCAAGACCATCTAACAAGCACCGAGTAAGCGATGTAACCTATATAGACAAGTACGGTGACAGAACACATCCTCTGTACGACAGAATTGTCTGGAAAGGCCTTGCGGAATACGGAAGGAAGGCAAAGAACGCAATCAAGAACAAGTTGAAGGATCGTGATTAAGAACTCATTTTTACTAATAACTTACTCACAAGCCGCCTTTACATCCTCTCTATCTACTTTCCTGTTTCCGCCTTCTCTAGAGATCTCTACTGAATCTTGCGCTATCTCTTCTGCAAGCTCTTCTACTGATTTTCTAAGCGCTTCCACTGCTCCCTGAGATATGCGGTCAGCGCCGGCCTTTCTCATTATGCGCTCCACAGGTGCTCTTGGGAAATCCACTCTGGATCACTATATAAAAAGTTGGGCACTATTTTTAAATAATGAACGGTGGATCTAGAGAAGGGTTTTAGAAATGAAAGACAGTACTGTAGAAACCGCAGAGGAGGGAAAGAACGGAGGGCAGTTGCATGTCGTGGACTCAAATGTCTTCATCCACGGTGCAGGCAGGAAGCTTCCGTTCAAGGACATGGCAACAGTGCCTGGTGTAACAGAAGAGCTGGAGAGCTTCAGATCCCAGAGGAGGTTTGAAGCCGAAGACGTGGACATCAGGGAACCGGGAGAGAAAAGCGTGAGAGAGGTAGAGGACATGGCGGGTGAGGAGCTGGAAGAGGTTTCGGAAACAGATAAAAGGCTTCTGGCGCTAGCCATGGAGACGGACTCAGTTCTTGTGACCGATGACTATCACATGCAGAACCTGGCGGAGAAGGCTGGAGTCAGGTACCAGGAATTCATGAAGGAGGGTATAGAGGAACAGAAGGATTGGGAGAAGGTGTGCAGTAACTGCGGTAGAAAACTAGAGCAGGAGAAATGCCCTGTGTGTGGCTCTAGAGCTAGAAAGACTGAAAGCGGATGAGATTATGAGATTTATTCTTCTTCAGCGCTGTACAGGTGTACAAAGATATCCTTGGTAAGCACCAGTATGGAAGGACCTATAAACACGCCTTTTAGACCCATCACAATAGGTCCGGCAACAAATCCCAGGAAAAGTACCAGGGGATGTTCATCCGCCCTCATGGCGCTTACATACGGTCTAAGGAAGTAGTGTGGTAGTGTGCTTATGACCAGGATTCCGTACAGGATTACTGCAAGCCCGGTTCCAAAGCTATCAACCATAAGTATCAGACCTAGAGGCACATAGACAAGATAGGCTCCTACTATCGGCAGGAATCCGAACAGAGCTATCAAAATGCTCCATCCCCACCAGAAGGTTACATCCATTATGTATAGCCCTGCTGATGAAAGGAAGAACATTACAACTGCGGTCACGGCTCTTGTGATGAACACTGCTTCAAAGAAGTCATGTATTGATCTGACAGCCTCACGCACTATTTCGCCGGATTTGCCTTCGATAGAATCAGCTATGTAAAATACGGAGTTGCTGACTCTGTTTCCCTGCGCATAGAAGTAGATTGCAGAAGTTATGAATATAAAAGAGCTTACTACCAGGTTAGGCAAGTCCTGAATAGTTGAGAAAGCAAAGTTTTTAAGCCCAGCTCCTATATCATTTATAACTGAATCAGCAACAGTCGAGAAGGACGATGGAAGGTCAAAGAGCTCTATAAGGAATTTAGCGCTTCCTGATAAAGTATTAAGGAACGCCTGGTAGTCCTTCTGAAGTACGGAAAGACTGGCAGTGGATCCCAATACTAGGAGTAGAGCTATAGCAAATATTATTAAAATCATCACGGCTGTGGAGGCTCTTTTACTGTTGAAAGCTCGGTCAAGGCGCGATTTAACATATCTGAAGACATAAGCAGTAAATATACCTAGAAGCAATGCTCCAAGTACCGGCCAGATCATCCATATAGTCCCAGCTAGAAGGACGATAACAAGGGCGCTGGAAAACCTGCCTTCAAGCATATTACATAGACGGACCTCCAGTCTATAAAACCTTTTCCTCACAAGAATATCATATCTGGATTTGGGCTCGTAGTTCAGCTTGGCAGAACGCCTGCTTCGCACGCCTCGTTACGCTGAGGCGGCACGCAATACCCACCTACAGTGGGCGCCGCCTATCGGCGGAATATGGTTTAATGTAGCGCAGGAGCCGGAACAGCAGGAGGCCCAGGGTTCAAATCCCTGCGAGTCCACTCACATGCGCTCGTTTCCCTTTGGGATTTAGAACCGCTCTGGCTCTCTTTCGAGAGGCCTTCGCCGTACAAATCCCTGCGAGTCCACTACACTATACTTTCTCTCAACTAGAGTTAGAAGGAATACAGTAAATCACTATTTCACCATTATCCGGTACAGACATAACTTAAGAACCTACATGGTCATAGGAGTGATGGTATCTCAGCGCTTCTTCAACTCCTTCTTTACTTATGCCTAAGTCGGAAGCGATCTGTTCTATACTTCTATCAAGCTCAAAAAACCTCTCTACCACGTCTCCTACCGCCACTCTACTACCTTCTATTACAGGCTTGCCAGAGCGAATATTCTCTGATTTTATAATGGTCATATCAGAGATCTACTAGTGTTTAGAACTTTTTAAAAGTTTCGTCTTTTCCAGCTATCTACAAAGGTGTAACATTAATTACCTCTCCAACAATCTCTTCTTTTTCCAGGTTATCCATAACATCGGATATAGCTCTAACTATCTTTGAATAAGGTGCAACACTAGTTATACGGATTATACCGCATTTTTCAGGAGCTTCGCTTATGAAATCTCTGTTAAAAGTCAGCAATATTCGTCCTGTGCTCTCAGCTTTCTCCATAACTTCTTCATCAGAGGCGCTCTTCATAACTTCATCGACAGAAAGGACATCATGACCGCGAGAACGTAGCTTTTTAATTAAGGGCCTATCAATATCTTCATCTGCTATGAGCTTCATAAACTTGACCGGTAACCTGACATTGATATACATTTCCCGTTGCAAGAGCGCAAATTGAATCCCTGACTTAAGTAAATATAACAGCGTTATACCAGTTGGAGGAGTTTTATATGAAAAAGGCCCAGACATG
>JAXINT010000023.1:0-10819 GCA_034190605.1 Asbonarchaeaceae archaeon (SeqCode)
CAAACATACAAAAGGCAGCGATTACAATCAGTGAATCTGTATGAAAAGAGTTGATGTCACCGTTCCCAAGGGAGATAGAGACGAGGTCAGAGAGGCTATAGAAGAGTTCTCCAGCGATATAATAACTTCAGAAGTTAAAAAAGACGGCAAAAAGTTTGTGCAGTTCCAGATATCCATAAAATCCAAGGATATAGATGACCTGATAGACAGTGTAAAACATCTAAAGGATCTTGATACCGGAGACCTTACAATAGAAGTTCTAGACCAAAAGGCTAGAGTTGAGAAAGGAAAACAGATCAAGGGAGAATCCTCCACCATGTCCGTCCAGGAGATGTATCAGAAGGCGTTTGAGTTCTCCTCGTTTAATCTCCACTCCTGGGCTCTTATAGCTTTATCAGCAGGCATAGCGGAGCTAGGGGTTGTCATGGAAAGTGTTATCGTGGTTATAGGTGCTATGGTTATAGCGCCTCTGTTAGGTCCGTTTATATCTGCTTCTTTCGGGCTGGTGATAGGTGACAGGAGATTGATACAGGACAGCCTCGTGCATGCGGCCTTGGGAGTTTTGCTGGCTATAGGATCAGCCTATCTTATATCTACTCCGGTAGCGGCAGAGGTAAATGCTCTCATGGAACTTATATCAAACCCTACCTTTGCAACCATTCCTCTTTCACTATTTGTAGGATCGGCTGCAGCCCTTACATTTGCCTCCGGTAGGGATGAAAGCCTTGCAGGAATTGCTGTATCAATAGCTCTGGTCCCTCCAGCAGCTGTTGCAGGCTTAACTCTTTCAATGGGTAACTTCTCAATGTTTGCCGATGTCATGCTTGTGCTGACAACCAACCTGGCATCGCTCATCCTTGCAGGCTCCGCAACATTCAAGTTCCTTGGAATCTCTCCCTCTACATACCATAGAAAGAAGATATCGGAGGAGAGGCTTAAACAGGCCGTGACAATCTCGCTGGTTTCCATAATACTCCTAGGAGTTATCTTCGGATACTTCTCCTACCAGAACCTGCAGACCTCAAGAGCCCGAGCAAGCATAGACAGTGTCGTTAAAAGCCAGTTTGGAGAACGGATACTGAAGTACCAGACCAGTCTACAGGGTACAGAAGCCAATATAAAGCTTATAGTGGTCAATCCAAAGATAAGCGCAAGTGAGCTGAAGTCCAAGATCAAGAGACGGACCGACAGAGAGATAAACCTGGAGCTGCTCGCAGTAAAGAAAGATACATCGATGTCAGTGGGTTGAGTCCTACAGTTTCTTCCATGAAATATAGGTCAATATCCCGAATGTTTCAAGTATAGCTCAGCCTGTAGAACATGTGATCCTCGCCATAGTATGGTTTGAGGTCAGAACTCCAAAGGATCTCAAACTCTTGTTCTATTTTCCTCTCTGCATCCTTTCTTACTCTCTCCAAGTTGTCCGAAGAGGATATTGCTCTTAGCTTTAGGGATATAAGTGCTTCGCCATCCCGGTGGAGAAACTCCCTGCAGTTCCTGGTTAATATCTTGACCTGGTCCGGCTGGGCTATATCCTGAAACACTAGATCTACCTCTCCTACCAGGTCGGAATATTCTTGTGGCTTCCTTGCATCCGCATATATAGGAGCTAGGTTCTCTCGATTCTTTGAAAGTTTCAGCAGGCTTCTTACAACTCTTGGCGCATGTTCAACTCCAAAGACCATTCCTTTCCTACATATATCGGAGACATGTGAAGGTGTGGTGCCGCTGGCGGCTCCTAAATACAGTACAGAGGACTCACTATCCATTCCGAGCTCAGGAATTCCCTTGGCAACTGCAGCTCCAAGCTTTGAACGGTGAGGCTCCCACTCCCTTAACTCCTTTCCTCTGAAATCCACGAGGTTCTCACCGTATACCCTATCACCAGGAACCATGTTCTCCGTGTAGATAGTGTCCTCCTTGTTCCAGACTCCTTCAAACATCTCTCTTATCTCACTCATCTGTTGAACACCCAGTTGGATATCTATACCTCTAGCCCTCTACAACCTCTCTGTATTTTTCTTCAATCTCCTCCTCTAGCTTTTCTCCCTTGAATTCACCTCCAAAATGGTCCAGCCTTGCAGCTATTGAGGACTTGTTTGCGATGAACCTAGCCATCTTGCCGCGCTTGTCCTCGGGTACAGAATTGACCTTGGAATGCATGAAAAGCAGGCCATGTTTTGGAGCAGAACCTTTTCCCTTCATGTGCCTGAAAAGAGCCTTCTCAGCGCCGAGAACCTGTACAGTGGAGGAGGGCATCTTTGCCAGTTTCTCAAGAGACCCGGCTTCAGATATCATCCTTGCAGTAAGTAGCTCTCCTAGAACGGTGGAAAGGTTGGGAGCGATTTCTCCGGCAAGGCGCTCTATATAGGACTTCAGCCGGTTCCTAAACTCCTGTGTCTCTTTCAGCTTCCTACCAAAATCCTGTAAGACCTCTTTGTCGCTTTCCTCAAGCGCTATACCGGTGCTGTTCTCTTCAACCTCTTCCAGGTCTGCGGTTTCCTTCCTATCAAACTTTTCTGATACAAGCTGTGCAAAGCGGTCATGGCTGTCGATCTCCTCCTCAAGCTCCGGGAAGTAGAGCGAATACCATGATCTAAGGCGCTCGATCATGGAATGCTTGGACTCATCTATCTCGGAAAGAGCGCGGACAGCCTGCATTAGAAGCTTGTCTCGTTCCTCCTTGCTTTTAAGCCTGTTCCTCGTGAACTGTCTAGCAACCTTCCACTGTAGTTCCCGGATCTCGGATCTTTCCTTATCTATACCCGCGCTCTCGGCAACCTCAAGTACGTCTTTCTGCACCTTGTCGATGCTTTCCGACTCTTCAAGATCTTCCAGAAACTCCTTCTCCCTTTCAGTAACTTCTTCCAGCGCCCTGGCTATCTCTTCAGGATCTTCCGAGAAGCGCATGTATTCGACTACCTCTTTATCTTCCAGCGCAAACAGCCCTAGAACATTTTTAGTGTACCTCATACCCAGGGCCTGATAGTGGATTTAGATATAAAAAGGCTTTCAGACCGGATCAATCAGCATATTTATAAGTCTTTCCCGTCCTTGTTTGGCTTGAAAGGTGTGAACATGGGAAGAGTAAGACCAACTCACATAAAGAGGCTTGCGCGTGATCTGGTCAAGAAGCATCCTGACAGCTTTGAGAAGGACTTTGACCACAACAAGCAGGCTCTAAAGGAGATAGACAAGTTTGAATCCAGAAAGGTAAGGAACAGAGTAGCTGGCTATATAGTAAGAGTTCTGGAGAACCAGAGATTTGAACAGTAGCTCTACTACCTCTCCCGTTCAAACCTATCTTCTCCATCCTCAGTATCCCTAAACTTAACCTTCTTTTTCTCAACCTTTCTAGGCCTCTCATCGGTTGAAAGCTTGTCCTTTAACTTCCTCCAAAGCTCGCTAAATACACTTCCACGGCCTCTGTATCCTTCTCTCCAGGACTGGAACAGTTTTACTGCACCCGCTATAACTCCTACCGCCAAGATAACTACAAGAAGGTACCATAGAACATTCAGAATTACCTCTCCTATCTCACCACTTTCTGACGGCTTGAGAAGGTCTCTTATCTCTTTCTCTATCATCCTTGCCCGGGCATAGTTACCGCCTTCAATGGCAGTCTCAGCCTCTGAAACAAGTTTTCCAATCTTTTCCTTCCTTGAAACATTTTCCAAGTCCTCTATTCTTTCCTTGAGAGACTGTATATTCGAGGAGATGTTCTGCTTTACTTCTTCCCTAACAGGCTGCACTCTCACGTCTATTTTTGTGTCCTTTGAAACCCTTGGCCCTGATACCAGAAGCGTCTGCTGATATATCCCAATACCGGTATCTTCAGATACTGATAGATTGAGCTCCACCTCTATAGAGCTGTTAGGGTCTAGACCAAAGTTCACAGGAGATGAGGATTTCATGAACCGTTCTAGAGATGCTGAAAGCCCTTTAAGACCCAAGATTCCGGTGTTGACAACTTCCAGAGAGACAAGTGCTGTTCCACCGCGAGAAACATCAACATGTCTTGGAGCCTTAAGATCAAGTCTGCGGGCATTATCCTTTTCCTCAATCTGTATGGAGGCAGTCTTTGAATTTGGACCATAGTTAAGAGATATATCAACTGTCCCTGAATCCGAGAAATCTCTATCGGATTCTATAGACAGTAAAGCGGTTTGTTTCTCATCTTTTGAAAGTTCGAAGGCACCCTCTTCAATTGATACACCTAGGAAATTGGAAGAGGTAGTAGCGTTTAGCTGGAACGACTCAGTAATGTTTCCCACGTTCCTAACCTCGATCTCTACCTTTGTGGATCTTCCAGGAACTATAGAAACTCTTGAAGGTAGTCCAACGAATTCGGGGTTGACCGAACCGGCTCTGTTTTCACGGTTGCTACCTATATCGTCATTAGAATCCACAGAGCTAGTAACATCAAAGCTCCAGCTCCCAATCTCAGTACTGTAACCGAACCGGTCCATGGCAAGATAGTTGGCAGTACTGTTAAGATATACGGTATAGCTCTGACCGGCGCTGGTGTTTTCGTACCACCTGATCAGGGCAGTGGTGTTGCTGTCCTTTAAAGTTACATTGTAATCGTCTGAAGAGACCGGTTCTCCGTTGAACTCCGGTTCAAGGTATTTTGTAAGATTTGACCTGTGAAAACCAGCTCCCTTATCAGTGATCTTAACCTCTATAAGCTGATTTTTGGATTCTGTTACAGAAAATCTTGGTGAAGGCGTCCTTGAACCCAGATCTGGTGTTCTGTTGTCCAGGAACACGTCCAGTCTTCTGGTTGTCGAATGTCCTGCCTCATCCGCACAGCTGAGATCAATTTTTGCGTTTCTCTCGTCTCCATCGTCTAGATTGAAGGTAAGGTTGGCCTTGTTGTCGGATGTATAAACGCTCTTGTCCTGACCAAACTTGCTTGAGATGTTGTATGTCTTCATTGGAGAACCCGACCTTGAGCTACATTCTATCTGGACTATCACGCTGTCCTTGAACCATTCAGCTCCGTCACGGGTTAAAGAAGTGCCATATGTCTTGTTGCCGTCAAATGAGGGGGAAGAAAAGTCAGTCCTGAACCAGAAAGTCTTGTTTGAGAGCCTGTGATTTGAGGTGTCGTTTGCGGTGATAGAGACATTATACCTCAAACCATCTGAAAGAGAACTCTCTGGCTTGAACTTTACAAATACAGTGCTATTACCGTTCCAGCCCTTGATTTTGTTGAAACCCAGGTCTCCAGAGAGACTGTGCATCTCCGAGGTATCGTTCCGCTCCAGCCATACCTTTATAGACCTATAATCTACCTCGGTAAAATCAGTGAGATTGAAGCTTATAGAAGGTAGTTCTTCACCCGTCTTTGAGCCATTTGAAGGAGTAGTTGAACCTACATCTAGCTCTGGAGGGTTGTTGTCCACGAGTATCCTTACAGCCGACATGTTTACTGTAGTGTGGCCCAGAAGGTCTGTAGCGTTCAGGTTTATACGGTAAACCCCGTCCGATAGGCCTGAAAGATCAACCATAGTGTCATTAAGCGTTCCGGCCTTGTGAAGTCCTGAATCGTCAGTTATGTTGTACATGGCCCTACTTGTGCCTATAGTATCGTCTTCCCAGGAGGCAAGTATGTCGACAGGTTTTGAAACTATAGTTCCGTTCTTGGGGTTTCTCAGCTTTAGCATGGAGGGAGCGCTGTTGTCCACGGATACATTAGTGGAATTGGAAGCAGAAAAAGAGCTTGTATTGGTGGAGTTAACCTTCAGCCGTAGAGGGCTGTCATCCACTTCTGTAGTGTCAAAGCTCGTGCTCCAGTAGGTCTGATCGGCTGTAGCGTTGGACCTATCACCTATAAGCTTGAAACCTGAGGTTGTGTTGTGCCAGAACCAGGTTTGACTGACATCTGAGCTGTTGGACATTGAGACATTGATAGTTAAAGTTCCGGATACTGTATTGTCGCTGCTCGAATGACTGTAAGAGGGGTTTATCCAAGTTATACTGAAGGCTGATACAGATATAGAGATCATAAGAATGGATAAAATCAGGAAAGCTGATTTTAAACTGGTCTCTATCTTTTCTGTTTCCATAAAAACACCTGCCCATTGATCAAAAATTTGTACCGTCTGGTTTAAAACCTTTTTCCGAAAGACTTAACTGTACAGAGGACAAAACAGTCTACAAGGATTTCAAGGTGATCTCATGGGATGTGAAATGTGCGGAAGCAATGCGGAGCTGAAAAGGACAAAGGTGGAAGGCGCAGTGCTGAAACTCTGCAGTGACTGCCAGGACGCAGGAAAGGTTATGTCAACTTCTACCTCCAGGAACTCCTCAGGCTCCAGGAGCAAAGGCAGTAAGCGCAAGCCAAAGAGACAGAGAGAACATCTAGTCCCTGATTTTGGTGAAAAAGTCAAGAAAGAGCGGGAATCAAAGGGCTGGAGCATAGAAAGGCTTGCAGATATAATGAACGAGAAGGAATCCGTGGTACACAGGGTTGAATCAGGAAAACTTAAACCGGACAAGAAGCTTGCAGGGAAGTTCAAGAAGTATCTGGATGTGAAACTGTACACCAGATCGGGAGATGTAGGCTACGGACAGGAGGAAGACACCGGAAGCGGTGGAAAGGCAACTATAGGAGATGTTGCAGAGGTCAGGAAGAGGGAGTAGCATAGAGGCTCTGTAGACTCCAAATATCACACCTTCTTCCACTCCTATCTCCTTTCTGTGAATTCCCTCTGGTTTTAAAAGCTCTGAAGGTATGGTTGGGGTATGGTAGAGCATCCTATAACAGAGACGGAAAAGTTCAAAGAGATGCTGGGTTCTATTACAGAGATTAAGTATACATGGCATTTTGAGAGAGAACGCCTACCTTATCGACACAATGTCACCAAAAATCTCATAGAGAAACATCTGAACAACCCCTCTGACCTTTTAATATTTGACCACCAGAAAGACAGCCATAGAAGGCACAAATACGCGGCCTACTTTGACAAATCCACGAAATACTACCTGAAAATAGTTTTATCAGTTCAGGACAAAAAGCTATATGTGGTTAAAGCATACATTATAAACAGGAAACGTGCCGATCTTGAGGTGGAGTAGATGGAAAAAAAGCAGAGCTATGACTCAGAACACGACATACTGTACATCAACAGGGGAGAAAAAGTTAAAGAGAGCCTTGAAATTGGAGACATGGTTGTAGACCTCTCATATGACGGCAAGGTCGCTGGACTAGAAATATTAAACGCATCAAAAACTATATCAGAACTTACAGGGATACAAGTATCAGATAACAATCTGAGAAATATTGAAAAAGCAGATCTAGATACGGTGAAGAAGGGAGAACACCTCTTTATAGTGCTAAAGATAGCTTTCAGAAAGGAGGAAAAACTGATAGAGAAAAGCATAGATGTGAACCTGCCCTCCAGAGAAATCGCTACAATATAGATTCAGGATAGATTATTTCAGAAAAGCGCCAGAATACCCTTTTAAACATTGACTGCACAAAGATTTCTCCAGACAGATGACAGAACAGCAGAGGATACAAAAACTCAAAGGCTTTAGAGAGTTTCTACCAGGCAAAATGAGCGCCAGGAAGAAGGTCTTTGAGAAGATACGAGATGTTGCGGAGCGGTTTGGGTTCAGGGAGATTGAGACTCCTAGCCTGGAACCCATGGACCTGTTCCTGATAAAGTCAGGAGAAGAGCTAGTGGATCAGACCTACAGCTTTACAGACAAGGGAGACAGAGATGTCACACTTATACCGGAGGAGACGCCTTCCAGGGCGAGATTGGTCAAGGAGCACAAGGAGCTATCCAAGCCGGTAAAGTGGTTTTCCATCTCCAAGTTCTGGAGGTACGAGAACCCTCAGAAAGGTAGGTTGAGAGAGTTCTACCAGTTTAACTTCGACATCATAGGAGAGGACTCGGCATGGGCTGATGCAGAGATCATCGCATGCGCTTCAGAGATGCTTCAGGAGCTGGAGATAGACGGAGCCTGTGAGATCCGGGTAAATGACCGCAAAATGCTGGAAGGAATACTCGGAAGCTATGGTATAGAGGACAAGGAAGATATTCTTGACGTGATTGATGACAAGGAGAAGATGTCAAAGGAGGAATTTCTGGAGGAGCTGATGGACAATGGTCTATCAGAGTCCGATGCACGGATTGTGGATGAGGTAACAGAGCTGAGCGGGGATTTTGAAGAAGTTTTGCCTCAGCTGGAAAACCTAATACCGGAGGAAGAAGAAGCTAGACAAGCTTTCAGGCGACTCAAGGATCTCAAGGACTGTCTAGAGGCATATGATGTACTGTACAACTGCAACATTGACCTGTCCATAATAAGAGGTCTAGCATACTACACGGGACTGGTGTTCGAGATATTCGACAAGAAAGGTGATTTAAGAGCTCTATCAGGCGGAGGAAGATATGACGAACTTATAGATCTATTTGGAGGGGAAGAAACACCTGCTGTAGGTTTTGCACCAGGAGATGCAGTGCTGGAGCTGGTTATGAAGAGAGAAGGAGCATGGCCTGAGGAAAAAATCGAAACTGATGTCTATGTCCTCAATGTATCTGATTCCGTAAGACAGAAGGCGCTGGAGCTTGCTAAAACATTGAGAGAAAGAGACTTGTGCGTGGAGACTGATCTCTCAGGCAGGAACTTCGGTAACCAGATGGACTATGCCAACCAGATAAATGCGGAGTGGCTTGTAATTGTTGGGAAGCGCGATCTTGAGAAAGATGAAGTCACGGTTAAGGACATGGATTCTGGAGAGGAGGAACAGGTCGATCTGAATGAATTCGACAGATACATAGAGGAGAAAATAGTTTAGATAAAGGTCTCACTGGTGCCTAGATAGGCTGAGATAAAGCCTATAAACATCAATCCTGACATTGCATAGAACATGCCTGCAAATCCCAGGTAGAGGGAAGTCAGGCCGGATATTACTGGTCCAAGGATGCCTGCAAATCCTTGCGCGGTCTTTCTATATCCAAGAAGCTCAGCTTCCCTGTGTTCTGGAGATACATCACCTATAAAAGCAGTAGAACCTGCTGTAATAGCTGAGAAAGCAACACCTAGCAGGATAAATCCTGTGGAAAATGCCAGAGGGGTGGTAGAGAAGGCAAATATTATGGGAACGGGTACAGTGGCGAGGAAACCAAGTGAGAACACCTTTTTACGTCCTACAGCGTCCACGGTCCTCCCAAATATCAGCATGAACACTATCTGCACCACCGGGTTGAGAGCTACAACCACACCCATCACCCCTTCTGAGATGCCCTGGACAGATACCATGTAGTAGATTATAAGAGAGAAAGTACCGATTATACCCGCCTTCCGCAGGAATATTCCTAAGTATAGGAAGATCAGACCTTTCTTCTGTAGAAGACTGCCAGAGGGTATGAGACGGTTCTTGATACTGTTCCAGACCTTCTTGATCTCTATCCTCGTGTCAGTTGATTCTCGCTTTTCTATCAACGAAGCAAAAACAAGTGCTAAAAGGCCAGAAGCACCGATGTACCAGAAGGTTTCAGTGAAGGATAGGTAGGTTAGGAACAGGCCTGAGAGTATTCTTGCAAGCGCAAATCCCGTGGACTTTGAGGAGTTGAACACCGCCATGTTTCTACCCCTTTCGCTTGTGCCGCCATATTGTGAAGTAATAGCAAGAGCTATAGGTGGAAATCCGGAATCAATAACCGTTAAAAGAAACCGAAGGAAGAGTATGAGAGTTATAGAACTAACATATCCGAAGAAGGGTATTATAGCTGCTGATAGCAGTATTGAAAGCATCATGATCCCCTTTCTCCTCTTGGTCATGTCCGATATAGCTCCCCAGATAGGTGCAAACAGGAGTATGCCTGCCCAGGCCGAAGCTTCCAGCAGACTTATCTGGAAGGAGTTTGCTCCCAGAGAACCCAGATACAACTGTAGAACTGTTGCAGATGCTATTACATAGAAGAATCTAAATATGTTTGAAAGCGCCAGAAACATTTTGTCCCTGTCCAGAGCCACCACCCTACTCTTTCACCCTATCGTAAAGTTTTTTCAGGCTTTCATGGAGGTCCTCTACATCTTTTCCTTTAGATTTAAGCTTTCTGAACCTTGCAGCCAGATCTTGATACATTTCACGTGCCTTATCTTTCCTGTCCTTAAACACCAGGTTGTGCGCTTCCCTGAGATCCTCGTCAAACTTCTTTACCTCTTCATCTCGGTCATCTTTATCCTCATTCTCTTTCTCCTCTCCTAAATCTTCTCCTTTCTCAATAGCCTTACCAGCATCTTCTGGTTTCCTCTTCTCTGCCCTATCCTCTGGCTCTCTCTCCTTTGCTCTTTCCTTATTCTCCTTTTGTTTCTTGTGTTCCTTACTTTCTTTATTTTCTTTTTTACCTGCCTTCATGTTAGCTTTTCCTCTGTCGTCCGAGCCGTCTCCAGACTTTCTGCGCTCTCTGTCCTTCTGTTTCTTCCCTTTTCCTTCTCTTCCACCAGAACTATCAGAACCAAAGTCCTCCTTCATCTCCTTGATCTCCTCTTCCAGCTGTTCGACCTCCTCTGAAAGCTTCTTGATCTGCTCCTCCATGTACACCTTTTTGGTTTCGGTGGTTTAAGAATTCTTCCCGGATTCGCAGATATAGCTCTTCCTACAAGAAATATGTCAAGTTAAGAAGCCAGATTTTGGAACTTATTTAAAGGATAATACCCTTATTTTGTTGTATGTCTATAGTCTTCCAGCCCAGGATTGAGCTGAAGGAGAAGCACCTGTACATTTTGGCCGTTTTAGTGGTTCTTCTGTTTGGTGGTATGTTCCTTGCTTCTGCTCAGGCAGGTCAGGGCCAGG
>JAXINT010000152.1:0-10802 GCA_034190605.1 Asbonarchaeaceae archaeon (SeqCode)
TAAGAGGGTTCGTTTGTCGAACCCTCAGTTGCGTTGGCGTAGCGTAACACGCCTGCCTCAAACCAGCTGAGCTATTGGGCTTTGTAAAAGGCCACTACCAACTGCCTATGTAACACAGTTAAGATAAAACATTTAAGAGGGTTCGCTTGCCGAACCCTCACTTGCGTGTCACAGCTTTCACTTAGAAAGCTGTTCGAACAACTTCCTGAAGGAAGTTGTGACTCACAGCGTAACGTGAGCTGTCAAACTTTTAAACCCTAACCCTTTCAAGCCCTACTCCAGATAAAACTCAACTCGATCGCCTGAGGAGACATTGTTGGCGCTGGAGAATCCCGAATTCACCTCTAGAACATACCTTGCAGGCCTGTCCGACTTATAAGAAGGACAGGGATCTGAACTACAAGGAGGGATGCTGTGCTTGATGTCCACAACGGTCCGATGCGAGTCCAGGTATATGATGTCGATAGGAAAGCTCATGTTCTTCATCCAGAAGCTTCGAAAGTCTTCATCTCCGTAGACAAAAAGCATACCGGTATTTATCGATAGGTCATCCCTGTTCATAAGTCCTCTAAGGCGCTCGGAACTGTTATCCGCTACCTCGACCTCCACCTTCTTCGAACCAACCTCTACATAAGGCTTTTCAGCCGCAGTGCAACCTGCAGACAGAAAAGTCAGAACAATTACAACATATGGAAAATAACGTTTCATATCAGAGTTTTAACCTCTATTCTATGGTGCTGGTTATCGGTAGGTCTTGAACATCAAATTTTTTAAACCTCTAGAAAAAAGTGAGAGACTATGAGCTATAATGAAGACACTGAGGACTTTAAGGTGAGCGAAGAGCTGGCTGAACAGGCGGAAACTCTATCAGATAGACGGTTGAACATTCTTCCACGATGTATGGATCCTAGTGCAAAGGATTCCTCATACAGCGGATCCCAAGTTGAGAAAGCACAAATCCATATATCTGATTTATTTAAACGAATGATGCATGGTTTTGGATCAGATATAGCCATGGAATATTGGGACAGCGATATTTTTCTGGAGGAAGCGTATCTCTCAATCATTGAGGAAACAGATTCAGGAATTGAATACAGTCCTAAAATAGAAGACTGGGTAAAATATGGACTGGCAGACCGTCTATCTATTCCAAAAGATAAAATAGAAACAAAAGAATATGAAGAATTTCTAGAAGGGCTAGGAGACGAGTTCTATAGGTGGATAGAGGACAATTCAGGGAGAGAAGGCTTCAGAAACAGGGGCGACAAGGTGGAAGTAAAAATCCCTAGCAGCAAAACAATTAACACAATTTAGACGCATAGAAAGGAAAAGAAAAACGAAACTAGCCCAAAAATGCACCCAGAGCCATAGGCCAGGAAATGCTAGAGATTGAAAGGAAAGCAAGAGCCGCTCCAAGCGCCAATACATTCTTGAAGAAGTGGATCATCTGCTGGTGTCGATCCTCTCCCTCGTAGCTCCAGAAGTTGTGCATCTTTGGAGTTACCAGAACAAAGAATAGCGCAAGAAGGATCGAACCTATGAATGTGTAGCTGCCAAATGCTATTGAAAGCCCTCCCAGCACCAGTAGAATTCCGGATGCTAGAACAGAGAGCCCTGGGAGCACTACATTATTGGCTTTTGCATGTTCGGTCATGTTTTCCAGGTCCATAAAGTGGTTTAGACCCATAAATGCAAGAAGACCTCCATAAAGTATTCTTCCTATCAGGAAGGAAATCTGCATTGCCTGAGATTCGAATACCATGTATTGATCCACCCGTTAAGAGCAGTTGTGGAACCTGCTTTTAATAGTTTACGCCACAAAAGGCCTCATATATTAGTGGGGTATTTCCATCCAAAAATTTTATAATTTAAACTATTAAATCTCTCTCATAAGCTCTCTCAAAGAATTTATTGAATAGGGGCTGGAGAAAAACAAAATCTCTTAGATCACCTATATCTTCTCTCTTTACGAACGAGCTTTTTTGACGAGTCTTAACTCGGTCCTCTATTTCCTTTTCATCAAAACCTAGGTGTTTAAACATATTTTTATAGACCGTTGAGCGACATATACCTTTTTCTTCCGCTATTGACTGAGCCTCTAATTTAAGTTTGGCCTCATCTGTTATAACATCGTACATATCAGGCTTATTTATTTCTTTCTTTGCAAGATGTGAATAGATCTTAGAGTATCTATTAAATTTAGAAGAGCTATCGTCTTCAGATGAGCTATTTTTAGCTTCTAAACCTCGTTCTGCTAGCTTCTCTACTGGTTCGTGCCTAGTTTCAAATATTGTTGGTCTTGATTCTTCTTCATCTAGCGCCTCTTCCACGCTAGTAGGGTGTGGAGCTTTCCTGTCCAGTATTTCCTCTGCAAGAGCTTCTCTAAGAAGCTCATTATAGATCCTTTGAGAAAGAGGAAATTTCTTACTATCTTTGACATTAACCTCTCCTCCGTCAATCTCTAATTCTCTCCTCCACCAGGGTTGCTTATTGAGAAGTGTAACCCAGTCGGAACCGCGATGATTACCGTATTCTACAACAGCTTCTTTCACTTCTCCCTCCCGGATGTAATGTTTTTCCTCTCTATAGAGAGATTCCAAGAATGGTCTTTCTCTGACCATCTTATAGGCCATAATCTGCTGTTTTCTGTCATATTCTATAAGCATGTTGAAGTCGTCTAGGGATATAAGTTTTTGTCCCTCTCTCAAGAGATTTATTATACCTTCATCACTCCTGTAGTACTCCATTCTTTCCATCAAGAGTTCATCGGATATCTCTTCAAAGGAGTTGCATTGGAGTGAAGTCCTATCCGTTAATCCGTTGTCCTCAACTTCAACTCTATCTTCTTTGTAGTCGACCTTTCCAAAAAGCTTGTTTAGAGGATCTATAACAACTCTGCTGTCATCTACTTCAACATCAACCAGCTCGTGACCGGTATTGTTTCCTCGCCAGTTCTCAGCACTTATCATGCGAGGATTAAGATCTAGAGCATCTGCTACAGCGTAGACATAATACGCTGCCTCTATACATTCCCACTGATTTTCTATCTCGTGTGGCCAGCCTAAATAATAACCTTCTTTGACCCCCTCGAGAAAGCCATAACCGATTTCTTGCTCCTTAAAATATTTCATAGCTCCTTTTGCAAGGCTGTAAGAATCATCTTCTACAGTTCCTCTAATCTCTTTAGCTGCATTTAATGCCAACTCTTTAGTTTCCTCAGGAAAATCGTGCATAGGAACACCTCATAAAAAGAAAAAATCTAACTGTTTTATTCTATGAGATCCCTACTCAACTCCATATCAAAGTTTTCGCCACCATAGCTACTGGACTTCTTTTTCTTCTTCTGAGAAATTGACTCTTGATCATCTACAGGTAGATCCTCAGGAAGATCATATTTTATCTCTACCTTAAACTTCTCCCCGCTAAGTTCAAAAGGCCCTTCTTCTTTATACCTTGGAAACATATCTTGACTATAATCGCTAGGCAATCTTGATCTAGCCTCCTCTAAAGCACTTTCTTCGGACCCTCCAATACCTGTTATGACATGATCATATTCTCTATCTTCTTCCTCTGAATTAAACCAGTTCATTTGCAATCACCATCACCTCTAATCAGACAAAGATTTATAAAACTAACTATTTCCCTGGAATTCTGCGGAAATCCGCTCTATGAGCATTAAATAAGGGCATATAGCAGCTTTCTCGCCCAGCCATCACCACCTTTAAAAAAGTTACTGGAAAGGTTTAAGAAGGTTAACGGGTATCAATAGCACGACCCACAGACCAGATTAGAACTTTTTGAACCGATTAAAAGGTGATCAACCATGGCACAACTAGGAGGACAACCAATACTCGTGATGTCAGAAGACGCGCAGAGGCAGACGGGCCGAGATGCGCAGGAAAACAACATAAACGCATGCAAAGCAGTAGCAAACTCTATAAGGACTACCTTAGGTCCAAAAGGAATGGATAAGATGATGGTGGACTCCATAGGCGACCTAATAGTAACCAACGATGGAGTCACAATACTTGATGAGATGGAGCTCCAGCATCCTGCTGCCAAGATGATGGTGGAGATAGCGCAGACGCAGGATGAAGAGGTCGGAGACGGAACAACTACCGCAGTAGTTCTTGCAGGAGAGCTTCTAAAGAAGGCAGAAGACCTCTTGGACCAGGAGATCCATCCAACTACAATATCTACTGGATACAGGCTTGCAAAGGAGAAAGCTATTGAAACTCTGAATGGGATAGCAGAAGATGTAAGCTTTGATGATAAAGAAAATCTGCAGTCCATTGCAAAGACAGCGATGACAGGCAAGTCTGCTGAAGCTTCCAAGGACTACCTGTCAGAGCTTGCTGTCGAAGCAGTTAGAAGCGTGGCTGAAGAGAGAGAAGAAGGCTACAATGTCGACAGAGACCTGATCAAGATAGTGAAGAGCCAGGGAGGAAGCGTTTCTAACACGCAACTTGTTGAAGGAGTCATAATCGACAAGGAAAAGGTACACCCCGACATGCCTTCAGTCACCGAGGATGCAAAAATAGCTCTTCTCAACACGCCTGTAGAGGTGCAGGAGACTGAGACCTCTGCAGAGATCCAGATCAACGATCCTTCAAAGCTTCAGGATTTCGTTGACCAGGAAGAGGAGAGTCTCAAGGAGATGGTTGAGAAAATCGAGGATTCAGGTGCAAACGTGGTATTCTGCCAGAAGGGAATTGACGATATCGCACAGCACTATCTTGCAAAGAAGGGAATCCTTGCAGTTAGAAGGGTCAAGAAGTCCGACATGAAGAAGCTGTCAAAGGCAACCGGTGGAAAGATAGTTACAAGTCTTTCCGACCTTGGAGAATCTGACCTAGGAAACGCAGGCAAGGTCAGAGAGAACAACGTGTCCGGAGACAAGATGCTTTTTGTCGAGGACATTGATAACGCCGAGTCGGTAACCCTTCTCATAAGAGGAGGAACAGAGCACGTGGTTGACGAGATAGAAAGAGCTTTCGAGGACGCTCTCGGAGGAATAAGCTCCGGCCTCAGAGTAGGAAAGATCGTTGGGGGTGGAGGAGCAGCTGAAGTGGAAGTATCCATGCAGCTGAAGGATTACGCAGACTCCGTTGGTGGAAGAGAACAGCTCGCTATCAACGCATTTGCAGATGCTCTGGAGGTAATTGCAAGAACTCTTGCCGAGAACGCTGGTCTGGATCCAATCGATATACTTGTTGATCTCAGAAACCAGCACGAGCAGGGAAGCCTGTGGAGCGGTATCGATGTATCTACAGGTGAGACAGAAGACCTGTTCAGCAAGGACGTCGTCGAACCTCTACAGATCAAGACACAGGCAGTCCAGTCGGCTGCAGAGTCTGCAGAACTGATCTTGAGGATCGACGATGTAATCTCCGCCTCTGGATTTGATGAGGACGGAGGAGAAGGCGCACCCGCTCCAGGCGGAGCCCCAGGGGGTGCTCCCGGAGGAATGGGTGGAATGGGAGGCATGGGCGGCATGATGTAAATCATGGCGGCCATTTAAGAAAATCTCTGATTTTCGGCATGGGGGGAATGATGTAAAAAGCCTCCACCCTTTCTATTTTCTCTTTTTCTTTTCTCTATCTCCCTCCACCTGAAGATATTTATTGAGTGAAGCACAAATAGGTTAGATAGAGTTACAGAGCTTTGTCGTGGTATAAATGAAAATTGAGAACAGCAGGAACGAGAGGTCTCTGGAAGATGTCTCGGTTAAGAGAGGTCTGATGGATAGGATCGCAGGGCTGATGCTGAAGGATTCGGGAAGAGCGCTACTTGATTTCTCAAAGGAAGGGAACCACGGGATATGGATGCCCTTAATGCGCTTCAACCTGGATCTGGCATTTATAAACGCCTACGGAAACATAGTGGATATACAGAGAGATGTACCTCCTATAGGGCTGAATCCTAATACCTGGAAGGTATACAGGCCGGAAGAGAAGTGTAGGTATGTATTAGAAGTTGAATCCGGACTTATAGATCAGAAGGAGTTTGAGGAAGGGGATATGCTCAAGTTCAAGATTTGAGACTTTTTCTACGCCCATGGATCGTAGTCCAGGCCGTGTTCTTCAATTCTATCCTCCATCTCGTCCTTTGATGCTTTTCTCGTGGATTCAAACATCCAGTCCTCAAAGTCGTCATCCTCCTTTCTAGCCTCTATCTCCGCCTCTGAACACACTGAGATGTTTGCTTTCTCACCCGTCTTCTCTATTATCCAGTATGTGCTATCTCCTGCCATGGTATCTGCCTGCTACAAACTATACAACCCCTATACTTTAAAAACCTTGAACGGTTCACCGCCCCCCTCCCTGATAGCTTCCTAGGATCTAAGAAGGTTCAAGGCGGACAGACATATGTAGACCGCTTCCTCTGTCCTTACTGTCTTGGTCTCCTGTCCGGGAATAAAATCAACCATGAGGTCTAACTGGCTCTCTTCAAGATCTCCACGCTCCACTAGATCAGGTATTCCTCTCCAGGCAGATCCAAACACCAGTGCAAGGTCATCAAGCTCTTTAAGATCGCCTGAAACCTGGTTAACAGGGTCTCCGTGGAAGGAGGTTCCAACAACAGGTTTATCAACAGCTTTCAAGACCTCTCCCAGTTCCTTGTCTTCTCTCTCCACTGAAAAACTCCAGAAACCCTGGATATCCTTTGGATCGATTATCTCGGCCTGGTTGTTTTCTAAAACATTAACAGTAACTCTATCGCCCTCCTCAAGATCGCCGTACGCCTTAAGAGGCTGCTTAAGACCTGCCTTGATCTCAAGCTCTCCCTCTTCAGCGCTCTTAATTACCCCTTCTCTGAACTGATCTGAATAACCGTGCGATATTATCTGTAGCGCTGGAAGTATGTTGGCGTTCTTCAGATCTTCATCAAAAGGTATGAGATCTTTTCTGAGGTAGGGAGGGGTTTCCGCATAGTTAAGATGTTTCTTCAACAGTTCGGCGTTGCGCTCCTGATCTATCTTGGGATCTCTGTCCCTGTAAATTGTAATTCTTTCAACTCCGAATATAGAGACAGCTCTAGCTAACATTCCGAACTTCACAACTCTCAGCTTCTTGTCTCTCTCATCCGCCCCAAATGTGGAAGGAATCAGTAGATCCATTGCCATCCCTAATTGTATGTTAACTCACTTATACCCCAGTGGTCCACGTGGTCCTGGTCCAGCCTGAACCAGTTTATACCTTCGTTTGTAACTCCCTTGATCTTCTGGTCCGCGCCGTAGTCGCTGTTGTCGTCGAAGTACACATATCCCACGGCACTGGTGTTCACCTCTCTGATCTGCTTGGGCAGTTCTGGAATATCCAGTATTGCTGCAGGACCATCCGAATACTGCTCCTCCCTGGAGAACCGCCCTTCAAACCTTCCCCAGATTGAGGGAGCCCATGGATCGGAGAAATAACAGCCCGACTCGGTCCAGTTCTTTAGCTCATTCTGGAAGAAAGTATTGTCTGTCATAACTGTCATGGTAGAGTCATCCGTTGATGTAGAATCTGTAGCACCCTCTATAAGAGCTTCCATCTCTATATTGTCATAGCCACAAACATCTACGGTTCTTGATCCATCTTTACCATCTATAACATCGTCGAACTCTGATACAACACCTGCAAAAAGAGTGAAGTCGTTCTCTATCTCTGACTCGGAGTAGTTACACAGGTCGGCTACAACCGCAACTTTATCAGGCTTGTCGGACACGGATGACACGCTTCCGTTGCCCGGACGCACGACTGAGGTTCCCGACACCCAGTCCTTGGTGTTGTTGTAGAAGCTGTCCGAACCCGTTGATTCTACAGGAGTCGGGTCCGAATAGCTGCAGCTGCTGTATGTACTGACATATCTGCCAGCGCTCTCCACGAGTATCAGAGGATCTTCCATCCCCTTTACAGAGATAGTCTCGTCCACTTCTTCATACCTGTCGAACTGGGAGCTGCTTACAGGATCGGAGAGGTTCAGCTTGTAGGTGTTGTTCACCGAAACCTGGAGGTGGCTTTTAACTCCAAGATCCATGGAGAAGAGAGATAGGTTGAGATCGTAGCCTGAAGCTGAGGCCTCCTTCTGCATGGACTCCGTCCAGTCCTCAATGGTGGATCGGTTCATAAGAGAGGCATTATCACCGTCTACTGTGCCATTAACAAAGGCCTCCTCAAACCGGTCTTCTGCGTCTTCAAGGTAGGTTCCATTGTTAACTATCCAGTTTGAAAGAGATGTAAGCGCCCGCCTACCTACGATAGTTGTGGCTCTTCCCAGGTCGTCAGTTATGCTCTGGAGGAAGTAGAAAACCTCATCTATCCTCAGTTTCTGACCGGATTCAGCGCTCCTCTCCAGATGGAACGGTTTGAAGGTTATGGCAAGTATGAGCCCCATGGCGACTATTGCAAAGATGCTGTAGACAAATCCCTTCCTTATAGCGCCTTTCATTTCTTCCACACCTCCATTTCAACAGTTACAGGGCCAAACAGCCATGGCACGTTGTTTACCGACAGGGACTCGGACTTGATCTTTGTCACGTCTATAAATGGCCCGAGCGTCTCGTTAAGCCGTTCCTTTGCATCTTCCACGGCTTTTGTACGGTTCTGGAATGTGTCGCCGTACCCTACCTGGGAGTCGATAAGGATATGCCTCTCAAAGCTGGTTTCAGGCAGGATGGAGCAGTCAACAGTACATTCATCGGATATCTCCACTGTATTTGAGACATCCTCTACGGTGTCAAAGAATGAGTCGTCCAGGAAGATCTTTGTAGGGGTCACAAACTCCCTTGGAGAGCTGAAGGCAGTGCTGAAAACACCTGAGCCGGGATTCACTTTTATAGAGGTGTTCTTGTTATCCAGCTGTGCCAGATTCACAAACGCCTCCAGTAACTCTGCGGACTGGTTGAACGTGGTGCTGTACGACTTGGGGTTGGACCTGGAGCCACCGAACCTCTCTGTCCTGGTGAGCTCTATCTTGCCAAAGACAAGGCCTCCTTTCTCCCTCTCATAGGAATACTTCAGATACGAGGAGTTGTCCGGATGTTTCTCAGGGTTTGAGAATAGTTCAATATTATCTTCGTCCCCGAAGCTGGTTATAGTCTTGTTTTCGTTCAGGAAAGTATCTATGTATACTGCAACCGTGTTTGTGCCCTCTGATGTCTCATTTGTGAGGTTGTAGCTGAACTCCACTTCCCGCTCTCCGTTGCAGGTACCTGGATCTGACTCATCGCAGAGCGAAGTGGCGTTCACAAGCCTGTTGTTCAGATAGACCTGCGTCTCATTCCTGTCCCCTACCTCATCAACATCCAGCGCATGCAGGTTCAGCGTTACATTCTTCACATCTGCATCCTGGGGTATATAGTAAGGCATCAGAGCCCAGACTCCATGGTCCTGGCTGTTGTGGCCAACAGTCTTCACATTAGAGAAGTACTTTTTGTCCTCAAAGCTTCCTGTAAGGTTGGATGAGCCGTTCTCCTTGTATTTGACCTTCATCTTTGCACCGGGATGGAAATGCACGTTGTCCTCCGCGTCTGCACCTCCAGTGTTCTTTGCTGTTACAAAGACCTTGTTCCACCCGCTCTCCACGAGAGAGGTTACCTCTTCGGAATGGAACAGTAGCTTGTTCCCGTCCTTGTCCACCTCGTAGTCCCAGTTGTCGGGAAATCCGGCATCGTCACCGTTTACCTTCACATCTATGGAGTTCGGATCCGAACCACCGGTATGTAGGGAGAGGAATAGAGTGGCGTTGTATATATGATCAGCATTCAACTTGAACTTCTTTGAAGCCTCCAGGGCATGGCTGTCACCGCTCTTAACTGCGCTACCCATCATAGGCATTCCAAACACCTCTGTAGTGTTTTTCTCCGTCTTTGTGGCTCGCGCCCTTGCAAGATAGCCCTGATCGGGCTTGTTCTTCTGGACTCCTGAGACAAGCCGCTTTGCATTTGCCACGAACTCCACATCCGAGGGCTTTGAACCGCTCTTATGTATCACAGTTCTGTTCCCATCGGACAGGGTGCTGATCCGGTAGTCGTAGCTGTCAGGCACGGTGCCGTTGAAGAACTCCATTGAAATATTCTCTGCAGTAGATAGATCATCTGAAGCCCATAGAATAGCTATAGCGTCTAGAACACTCTTGTTCCTATCTGAATTCTCCAGTACCGTGTCCCTTATGTAGTCATCCACGAAGTTCTCAGGCATTCCGTTCCCTAGACTTATCCTGGTCGCAAGCTGGGTCGAGTCCTCGGATATAGAGTTCACACGCCTGTAGGAGGATACTGTTGATTCCACTGATGCTTCTGAGGCTTCTGGAGCTGAGCCTCCAAGTATGAAGATAGTTGATAGAAATACGACTGAAAGCGCTAGCAAGGCATCAAAGCTGAAGTAGAATCCCTTTTTCTTTCTAGTCATTCCAGAACACCAGCTTGAGTTTCCCTCTTTTTATTCCGTTGTTTGACACGTTTACAAGAATCCTGCGGCTGTGGACGGCAACTGTTTCAGCCCCGTTTGGAGGCCTACCAAACTCCAGAGGCATGACACTTCCCAGAGCATGGTCTCCATCTATAAAACCAGCGTTCTCTCCCGTCTCGGTGAAAGTATCTGCAAGATAGTATACGTCTCCCGACCCGTTCTTCCACCGACAGGCCAGACATCCGTTAGGGTCCTCTGTGTCTTCCACGATAACGGTAGACACATTGTCAAATGCCATGGGCTCGTCCTCAAAGAGCACATTGTCACCTATATCAAGGCTTGAATTCAGGAGAGCGCTGGTCTCCTTCACTGTCCCGTTCCCGGAGCCAACGCTTACCTCGTCAAGTC
>JAXINT010000071.1:0-10439 GCA_034190605.1 Asbonarchaeaceae archaeon (SeqCode)
TCAGATAAACCCAGGTACAAGAGCGAGATAAAGAGAAAGATAGAGAACAACCTTGACAGGTGTCCGATAGACAGCTCTTTCTCCGTGCAGACTGTCTCCAGAAGAACTACAGAACTGGAAGAAAGAGGTCTAGTGGATCCAACTATTATAAAGTCTAATAAGACCAACCGGATATTCGTAAAAGCCTATGAAGTCACGGAAAGAGGCTTGACACATTTGAACGAGTTTAGAAAGAGATTCCTGCTCAACACCGCATACGAATATGTAAACAGTCAGGTGCGGTCTGACAAGAAAAAGCCCCAGGTCGATGAACTAGCCATAAAGGAAATGGCTTGCACTCTCTTTGACATACCTCTAGATGAAGATCTGGGAGGACCGGAATGCATTCTTCCTGCAGTATTCCTCTATCATAGCCGGAGAGAGATACAACGAAAAATAGACCGCCCCGAATTTCAGGAGTTCACGGACAGAATAAGGAACCAGGGTACAGACCTCATTCAAGGCCCTAATCAAGGCGGAATAGAGCTCTAAATCAGCTTCTCTTTTCAGACTTGCCTAGATCTCTATACTCCTAACCTTTGAAACTCCGTCCTGCATTGAGACTCCGTAGGCACGGTCTGCATGCCTCACGGTCTCCTCGTTGTGTGAGATGAATATAAGCTGGGATTTTTCTGAATAGCTCTTCAGAAGCTCTGACAGCCTTCTTGAGTTACTTGCATCCAGTGCAGCGTCTATCTCGTCCATCACATAGAATGGAGAAGGATCGTATTCCTGTATTGCAAACACAAAGGCTATGGCTGTAAGAGTCTTCTCACCTCCAGATAGTGAGTCTATCACCTCAGGATCCTTGTCAGGTGGTTGCGCCTTTATCAAGAGCCCGGAATCAATGTTTCCTTTCTCCTCAAGCTCCAGATGGGCCTCACCTCCATCAAAAAGCTTTTCAAAAATCCGGCTGAACTCTTTCGACACCACATCAAGCGTTTCTGTAAACTTCTCCTCCTTTTTTTCCTCTATCTCCTGTATCATGTGTTCCACTTCCTGCTTCTCCTCTCTTGCTTTTTCCAGCTTCTCCAGAAAGCTGTCGTATTCCTCCTTGAACTCTTGATATTCTTCTATAGCGGCCATGTTCACATTACCCAGATCGTTCATCTTGTTAACAGTCCTAGTTCTCTTTCTACGCAGATTTGATACATCGTCCTCTATGATTTCGTCCTCATCCATTCCTTCAAACTCTTCTAGATCCTCCTCAACATTCTCAAGCTCCGCCTCAAACTTGGCTCTCTTCTTCCTGACCTTCCCTATACTGCTCTTGAGTTTTTCAAGCTCCTCTGCCTTCTCCTTCCTCTCCTCGCGTTTCTCCTCTATCTCTTCTTCAATACTTTCCTTCTCCTCGGATAGCTCCTCTGAAACCTGGCTCTGTTCCTTTTCCTCTTCTTTCTTATCCTCCAGTAACTCTGAGAGATTCCCTATCTCTCCTTTCAACTCGTCTATCTCTTCTTCCAGTTTCTCCTTCTCTTTCTTCTTCTTTTCAGGGTTTATCCCTTTTTTACTGCTCCGGTTCTTTCTTCTCCTCTTTTTCTTGCCTCCTGTGATACTGCCGCCTTTTCTCTTTATGTCGCCGTCCAGTGTCACTGCTCTAACTCGGCCAGCATCCTTCAGAGACTCCAGGTCCTCTGAAACCAGAGTATCTCCTAGAACGTGCTTTATAGCCTTATCATAGTCCTTGTTGTAGTCCACGAGGTCCGTGGCAAAATCTATGACTCCTGGCTTCTTTACGGCGTTCTTTGAACTCAGAGTCTTGTTGTGAGGTTTTACACGGTCAAGAGGCAGAAATGTGGCTCTACCTATGTTGTTACTCTTGAGGTAATTCACACACTCGTTTGCTGTCTTGTAGCTTTCTACAACTATATTATCTATCTTGCCTCCAAGAGCTGTTTCTATGGCTGCTGCAAAGCGCTTGTCATAATGTATCAGCTGACCTACGGTGCCGTATACTCCTTCTTTGTCCATGTCCAGCACTTTCTTCACTGCACGGTTCCTTCCCTTGTATCCGGACAGCTTCTGGTATTCGTCTATAAGCTCCTCCAGATCCTCTATCTTCTCTCTCTTGTTCTCTATTTTTCCTTTCTTCCTCTCTATTTTTCCTCTAAGCCTTTCTATCTCCTTCAAGACATTAGAGTCTCTCCTATCATCTATATCCTCCTCTATTTCCTTTTTCTCCTCTTCAAGCTCGTTGAGTCTCTTGTCTAGTTCTTCCACTTCTTCTTCAAGCTCTTCTATCCTATCCTCCTGCTCCTCCTCTCCCAGGTTTTCCATCTCTTTTTCCAGAGCCTTCTTCCGCATCTTTAGTATAGAGTACTTTAGCCTCCTCTTCTTGTCTTCCAGCTCCTGGTATTCTTCTGCTGCCTCTTTCTGCTTCTCCAGCCGCTCCAACCTGCTTTTCTTCATCTCCCTCTTTATCTTGAACTCATTCAACCGCTCTTCTACTTCTTCAAGCTCTTCCAGAGCCTTCTCCTTCTTCTTGTCAAAGCTCTCTATGCCTGAAATTCTGTCTATAAGTTTTCTCCTCTCCTTCGGAGTCTGCTTTACTATAGAAGTTATCTTTCCCTGCCTCACAAAATGATGGCTGCTTGGGTCTATACCTGCCTCTTCAAGGATCCTATCGATCTTCGACCTCTTGCAGTTGTTGTCCTGGAATCTATAGGTGGCATAGCCGTTCCGGGTTACTTTCCTTCCGATCTTCACCTCGTCTACCTCTCCTTTCTCGTCTTCGTCCAGGAACTTGTCAAATGTCCCGTCAGAATTGTCGAGATGGAGGTAGACCTCTGCCTTGTCTGAGGGCTTTCTGTTGTCTCCTCCGTTAAATATAAGCTGTTCTAGCTTTTCTGCGCGGAGCTTGGAGCTTCTCCTACCCAGGACAAAGCTCATGGCGTCCAGAAGGTTTGATTTTCCGCTTCCGTTACTACCCACTATAGCGGTCATTCCCTTGTAGAACGGTACTGCTGTCTGCCTCTGGAAGCTCTTGAATCCGTTCAGGTGCACCTTGTTTATACAGGTATCTGACTCCATGCTACTCCACTTTTCCTTTAATTGGAACTGCTAGGATAAAAGCTTTGGCCCCATATAGGGTCTCAACAAGCTATGGTGTAAGTCTTGTCGGGTCTCGTGGGAATAGAATCGCCTCCTTGATGTTGTCCAGTCCCAGTAGCTTTGTCACCAGTCTGTCAAGCCCCAGTCCATATCCTCCGTGTGGAGGCATCCCAAACTTGAAGGACTCCAGGTAGAACGTGAAGTTGCTCTCGTCCACTCCTTGCTCCTCCATCTTCCTTGTAAGCGCTTCCAGCCTGTGCTCTCTCTGACCTCCGGAGGAAAGCTCCTGACCTCTATAGATAAGATCGAACTTCCTTGAGGCAATATCGTCCTCTTCCCTATCCTGCATGTAATAGAACTTCTCACCCGGATAACCTACAACGAAGAAGAACTGATGCCCTTTCTCCTCAAAGTATTCTCCCAGCAGCTTCTCTCCCCTTGTGTCCAGATCTCCCTCTTCATCAGGAGTGTAGTCGAACTCCTCCTCAAGTATCTGTAAAGCCTTTTCAAACTCTATCCTCGGGAATTCCTTCTCAGGAACCTCCAGATCAGCGCCAATTTCCTTAAGCTCTTCTGCTGCGTTTTCCTTAAGGTATTTAATCAAAAACCTTATTGAGTTCTCCAGAACATCCATTACATCATTGTGGTCCTCTATAAATGCCAGCTCTACATCCCACTGCGTGAACTCAGACACGTGCCTCGAAGTAGCGAACTTTTCCGCTCTGAACGAAGGACCTAGCTCATAAACCCGGTCAAAACCTGCTGACATCAGCATCTGCTTGTATAGCTGCGGAGACTGTCTCATGAATGCCTCATTCTGGTAGTAGTCCACAGGGAACAGTGTTGCACCTCCTTCAGCCCCGCCTTTAGAGATGATAGGGGTATGGATCTCTATGAATCCTTCGCTATCGAACCATTCCCTCAGTCCTGTTATAACCTTGTCTCTAACCCTAAATATCCTGTGTATCTCGGGCTGCCTGAGGTCCATGAAACGGTTGTCAAGCCTGGTAGCCATTTCGGAATCCACTTTTCCAGAGACCTCAAGAGGTAGAGGGTCCTCTGCCTTGTTAAGTATCTCAAGCCTTTCAGGCATTATCTCCCTTCCACCTGGCGCTTCTTCTTTCTCTTTTACAGTCCCAACCACTTCTATAACATCTTCCTGACCCAGCGCCTTACCTGTTTCAAAGAGCTCCTTCTCCAGCTCGTCTTTCTTGAAGGTTACCTGTATAGTTCCCTCTCTGTCGCGCAGTATGATAAATACCAGCTTTCCTATGTCTCTGATCTCGTGCGCCCATCCTGCGACCTTCACCTTTCCGTCTTCAGGCTTCACTTCGGAACTGTATTTCCTCTCCATTGTCAACCTCTTCTTGGTTTTGGTCTGTTAGTTTTTTATTAGTTGTTTTGTTCCTATAGGGAAAATGATTCTTCTAAAGCGATGACAACTATCGGAAGAGTACGACTGAGCTGAGAGAAGGCTAGGCTGCCGGCTTAAGTATGCCGTTTTCCCGTATATAGAGTTTTTCCTCTACAATATCTTCTTCATCGTAGTCTATGTGCTGCACTGTTACTCCTTCGCTAAAAGTAGTTATTATATGTGCGCTACGTTCTGGCATTTCACCTTCTACCGTTTTATATTGTTCTTCTACTCTGTGGTTATTTTTTTCTATTGATCCAGGGCATATAGCGAGTGTTCCGTCCGTAAGACAGCGAGTATGCGGTATGTGTGAGTGGCCGTAAAGTATTATGTCGTAGACCCAGCTTTCGTTATCCTCATTTTCTTTTTTGGTGGAATGGCTTATATTGAAATCGCCGGGTTTGTGCTTTAGGCACATCTTGTACATTTTATCCTCCCATTCTATCTCCTCGTGATCGTAGTCCTTGCCTGCTTCTAGTTCCAGATCGCTTAGGGACTTGTCTCCTGCAAAGTCGCCTAGCCACCATGTGTCATGGTTGCCTTTGACTATCTTTTTTTCCTCAAAATCTGTCTCTAGAAATTTTTTTATGTCCGAGGAGCCTCCCATGTCTCCTCCCATCAGAAGAACACCACATTCGTGCTCTTCTCCGTATTCTTCCACTTTTCCAGCTATCTCTTCTGCATCTTTGTCACGTCTCTCGCAGTGAGCATCAGAAATAAATAGATACCTGGTTTCCTGCGGCGTAGTTTTCCCCGCTTCCAGAATCTCTTGGTCCTCCGGATTTTCTTCCATAGGAAGACTCTAGAGAAACATTATTGAATAAACTTAAATCCTTTTCTGTAGTGCTCCAGTAAACCTTTACAAGTGTTCAAAATTCGTCTAGGCTGCCCTGTTGTTTCTCCTTTATAATCCTCTCTGCGGTGCTCCAGGACATCCGTGTCTCTTCTGGAAGCTCCCCGTTCTTCTCCAGGTACTGTTGCAGGAACTCTATGGTTGGCTTGTCATGAGGATAGCCTGACTTGAAGTCGTAATCGTATTTTTCCTTAAGACGATTTACATGATCTTCTCGCGCGTTTTTTGCAATTATCGATGCTGCAGATACTATAGGATACTCGTCATCAGCTCCGTGTTCGGCAACTATCTCCAGCTCTTCTGAGACAGAATCTTCCAGTTCCTCTTTTATCTTCCTTGCAAATCGTTCTCCGTCGGGTTCGGGCAGATCAATGTAAGCTCTCTTAGGTTTTAGCTCTGCAACTATCTCCGCAAACGCTTTCAGCTCTATCTCGTTCAGATTCATTATTTTCCTCAACTCGTCTATCTCGGAGGCTGTGATCTCCTTTACCAGGATCTTCTCCATGCTCTCTCTGATCCTAGGCTCCAGCCTTCGCCTCTTCCCATCTGAGAGCTTTTTAGAATCTTTTAAATCAAGTTTTTCAAGCTCATCTAGCCTTTCTTGAGGTATAACTATGCCTGCAACGAAAAGAGATCCAATTACAGGGCCTCTACCTGCTTCGTCTGCTCCAAGTACTAATTTGCTCATTTTAACCACTTAAAATGCTTTTGAAACTACGGTAAGGAACACAAAACTCCACCAGCTCAGGAATGAAATGATGGCGGAGACCGTGATCTTTCTCTTCAAGCGTTTGGAAACTAGCTCGTCTTTTCCCTTCAGTCCATCAAGGTAAGGGCTTACATAGAACGACAGGAAGCAGCCGTTCAGTATCATTGCCGCCAGAAGCCCGGTTTTCCATGAAGCGATGCTCCCTATAGGATAGATGTAAAGCCTCAACAGCCAGGTTGGAACTATAAGCGCTATTCCAAGCCATATAAGCGGCTTTGTCACGTGATGCGCATCTATAGTTACCTGAGTCCACTTCTTGGAGTTCCGGGAGATGAAGCCCATGGTGTCCACCACCGTAACTGCGCCCAGCCCTATGATTATACCGGCCAGGTGGAGGAATTCCAGGAAGACTTTCGGGGTTATTGCTGCCATGTTTCCTATTTGATAAGCGGCGCTTAAAGAACCTTCCGGTACCCTCTATTTGAGCCCGAGGTTCCTGTCCGTCTTCCTGATAGACTCCTCCTTATCTGCCATCTCCAGCATCGAACGAACTGCATCGATGTTGTCGGGCACAACTATTGACTCCTGGTGCACCATGTGGATCCAGTAGAGCTTCTTTCCCTCAGCTGTTATGGTTTCTTCCCAGACTGTAGCTTCGGGCATGTCGCTCCTTGGCCTGTTAAGGTCTCTCATCTTCTCCATGACCTTTGCTGTGGAATCAAAGCCATGACCTGCTTTTTCCAGTCTTATCCGCGGAGCTCTCTTGAAAAGCCTCCTGATTTCCTCTCTTTCAGCCCCCTTGTCCAGTCTGGCCTCAACCATGTGTACGTGTGAAAGTGTAGTCGGAGCCTTTACTGCAAGAGTCTGCACATCTATCTCGGGCATGACCTCCTGCACATCAGGTCCGTGGTGGGAGGGAACCTCTGTAACCGGTATTATGGAGTTGATAGGCCCTCGGGAGTCCTGTTTGGGATCGCCTCCTCTTCTCACTAGAGAAGCTGTAACCGAGTCTATCCCTAGCTCATCGTCAACAACTTTCAGTGTCCTGCATAGTGAAGTAGTATTGCACGACACAACCTTTACGAAGTCCTCTCCCAGAGCTTCTTCGAAATTTGCAGATGCATTAAATTTTACTGGTGCGATATCTCCGTCTGCTCCTCCCTGGAATATAGCCTTTGTATCCATGGGTCTGTATAGCTCTTCCTTGTTCTTTTTATCTATTCCCGAGGGAGTTGCATCAAAAACCAGGTCTGCTTCCTCAACAAGCTCCTCTACCTGTCCTTCTGGTGAAAACACCTCTCTACCTATCTCTTCCTCTGCCTCTTCTCCACAGGCATACAGAGGTACTTCAGGATTCTTCTGCATGAAGACCTTCAGGTCTGGTGTTGAAGCTGCGTCAGCAACCCCTGCTAGTTCCATGTCATCTTGTTTGATCACGGCTTCTGCAAGCCTTTTTCCTATCGTTCCTACTCCGTTGACAGCGATTTTTGCCATAGTTTCACCTCTAATCTTTTCTAGTATTGCTTTAAAGCATCTATAACAGGTAGCTCTTCTCCTGAGATGAACCTGACAAATGCACCTCCTGCTATGGATACATGGGAGAACTCGCCAATTGAAAGCCCGTATCTACCTACCAGGGAAGAGGTATGACCTCCGCCTAGCACGGTAAATCCATCTGAATCTGCAACCTCGTCCATGACTTTACGAGTGCCATTTTCAAACCCTCTATCAAATGCTCCCATCGCACCTTTCATTAGTAATGAATCAGAGTCTCTTATATCCTGGCAGAACTTCTCCTCGGTTCTATTTCCTATGTCCCAGGTAAACGCTTTCTCTGGAATATCTCCTGCTTCATGTATGCCTTTATCTGTCTGGAAGTCCTCTGGAACCACTATCTTTTCCCGGTACTGGTCCAGAAGCTCTTTAAATTTCTCTAGATGCTTGTCCATCCCTCTCTTTTCGACCCATTCCCTCTTTCCTCCAATATCATTTCCATCTGCCATGACAGCCAGTTCTCCTGGCACACCTCCCAGAAGAACCTTTCTAGCTCTACCCGCCATGTTGTCCATTATATCTGCTATATCTCCGGGTTTTTCGCCTCCAAGCACCAGGAGAGGTTCCTCCAGGTTTTCTCTTATATCCCTGCAGTTTTCGACTTCTTCCATCATTACAGGTCCGGCAAGGCTTTCAAGGTGTTGGTTGAAACCTACAAGGCTTCCATGAGACCTGTGTGCTGCGGAAAAGGCATCGTTTACAAATGTATCAAATTTCTTGGAGAGCTTTCTCACAAAGTGGTTTTTTGCGTGTTCTTCAGGACCTCTGTTCCTCAGTTCCTCGGAGAGGAACCTGGTGTTCTCCATCAGAGCTACATCTCCGGAGTCAAGTGCCTCTATCTTCTCCTCTGCCTCCGGGCCAAAGAAGCTTGGGATGAACTTTACCTCTCCTCCAAGGTGTTGCGACATCATCTCTGCGTGGTTTTCCAGCGAAACAAAGTCTTCTCTGCCAGGCCTACCCTGGTGCGTCATGACCACTGTCTTTGCGTCTCTCCCGGACAACTCGTCCACAGTCTCCATGTACCTCTCAAACCTGAGAGTTTTCTGAGGTCTACCTCCCTCTACAGGCAGATTCAGGTCGGTCCTAAGCAGAACTCTCCTATTCGATAGATCTTGATCTTTCCAGGGTTTCATCTTCTTTCTCCCCTCTTCTTGTTCCCTTGTTTTTGCTTTCTGCCTCTGAAGCATCCTTGAACCGGTCTTCAAATCTGTCTATGATCCTTGGAAGCGCCGTGTATTCCATGTCCTCGTTTGGAAGCCGGTGAGGTTCGAACGGTCCGTGTCTCCTTATGTAATCCGTTATCTCCATGCACTTCTCTCTTGTACGGTCGAATGCCTTGTCCGCGAACATGTCTGTCTTTCCATGCATCTTTCCATCGGAGATCTGCATTCCCAGCGCTCTCACTCTTGGAGGCCCATCAAACCTGGTGCATGCGTTGTTGTCCAGGCCTACAGGCATCATGGGGCCATTGTGACTTCCTCTCATCCACCCTGCGACCATGTGTGGATGTGAGAACGCCTCAAGAATCTCGCCCATTGCAGGGAGCCCTGACTGGCCTCTCACTATTGCTACGGGATCGTCTTTTCCTACATATTCTCCTGCTATCTTTCTAAGTTTTTCAGTGGATATTGACGCCACTGCCTCGTCGGATTTGTTCTTGTTCTCCTCTTTAGGATACACGTTTTTCACTACATACCTTCCGGTGGTTCCTATAAGTGCTAGAAGCTCGTGCAGTTCTTCGGGACAGCTTAGAGTTATCAGCTTGTCCTTCTTTGTGTCCATAACTTCAAATCTGAATCCATGGCTCATTGAAGGATCTATAACCAGTCCTGCTGTATTGAAAGGGTCGGCGAACATCTTGTAGATAGGTAGGTTGAATGCGCCTGGCTCGGTCTTGTCCATCATGAAGACCACTACAGGGTTTGAAGGCCTCTCAGTGAACTCTATCTCTGCAATTCCCGGACCCATCCCCTTGACATTTCCAGAGAACGCGTCTGAGAGCAGATCCTGTCCTGCCCCGTACAGCTTGAGGTCTTCCGCCTCTTTTGTACCTGCTTGAAATGCGTCCCAGGCAAGCTGGTGGACCTCTTCGCTGTCCTTACCCTCCTGGTGCGTCATTATTATCTGTATGTCGTCCCCTACATGGGTTACATGGTAATCGTCTAGAATATCTCCCTCTCTTTCAAGGTGCTGTCTACACGCCTTTAGAAGGTTCTCGTGTGTTTGTGAATGTCCTGGACTTCCTCCTATATCTGCCTTTATAGCGCTCAGTGTGGTTTTCCTAGCCATCAAAATCACTTCGTAATACAATGTATTACGATCTTTTTTATATGTTTGCATATCAGGGGTTTTTAACCGTCCGATACCAGTTTTAGGTTATGAGAATCCCGGAGTTTTTGAAAGCTAGAGGGCCTAGTGAGGTCTATCTAAGTGAGGGAACAGCGGAGTTGGTTGAAGATTTCGAAAAAGCTTTTGCATATCCTTCTTACTTGCCGGATAATTTTTCTAGGAAGCCTTCCAGTAAAGAACCCCACTCCTCTATCCCTGTAAGTGAGATTAAGCTCTACAGCTCTACGGGCGCTATCTATCGGAGAGAAGACAAGGATTTCTTTAATGTAAAGGGAAGTGACAAGAAAGATGTGGTAGAAGGGTAGAGAGGGTTTATGAAGGTCTCAAGAGGAAGGTCTGTTAGCTCGTTCGTTGAGGTGAGGAGGATAAAGGACACCTTTATAATGTTTACCCGGTTATTATACCTTTAGCGGGATGGAGCAGCCAGGAGGAGATAGGCGTCTATAGCCTTTCTACTGCTTGCTCGTCGG
>JAXINT010000060.1:0-10104 GCA_034190605.1 Asbonarchaeaceae archaeon (SeqCode)
GTCTCGGTGAGCCCCAACGGAAATTATGTTTACAGTGGTACGGACAGTCCGGATGAAACAGTCCGTAAGCTGTGGGCTGCTAACGGTTCTTGGATCTGGAACTTCACCGGCCACACCGGCAATGTATTTGGTGTTTCTGCCGGTCCTGACGGCAACCATGTATACAGCGGTGGTGGTGATGCTTGGGTAAGAAAACTCTGGTCGGTCAATGGAAGCTGGGTCTGGAACGCTAGCATTCCCAATACTGTAGCTAGTGTTTCTGCGGGTCCTGACGGCAATTCAGTCTACAGCGGAGACCACAGTGATGTACTGCGCAAACTCCAGACCTCTGACGGCTCCGAGGTATGGAACTTCACAGGCTTTACGAATGTAGTGCGCAGTGTTTCTGCGGGTCCTGAAGGCCAGTATGCGTACGGAGGCAGCCAGGACAACACTGTCCGCCAGATCTCTAGCAGATATGTAAACAACGGAAGCTATCTCTCCAATGCCTTTGATGCAGGTTCCAGCCTTAGCTGGTACAACCTGACTGTTGACCTTGCCGTAGACAACTGGGAAACCACTAACGCTACTGTAGAGGTCTCTGACAGCCAGGACTTCAGCACGGTAAAGGACAGTCAAGAGGTAAGCCTGTCTGACGGCTTGAGGAACTACAGCCTCAATTTACAGAAAGCCCAACACGGTAGAGTTAACTTCACCCTTTCATCCACGAGGCGGAACGACACACCTGTAGTGAACTCTTTCACACTGTGGAGCGCGGATAATTCCGTCCCTAACGTAAGTTTTGTCAGCCCAACCCCTGATTCAGGCTCTTACCTGAGCAGCAGTAGCTTGGAGGTCAATGTATCCGCCTCAGACAAAAACCTGGCAAATGTAACCCTGGACCTGTATAACAGTTCTGATACACTTATTAACCGCACTATTTCAGGTGTTAGCCCTCTTTTCAGGAGTTTCTCTCTATCTGACGGTTTGTACAAGTTCAATGGTTCGGCAAATGACTCTGTCGGCAACACGAACTTCACAGTTACTAGAAATGTTACCCTGGATACTAAAAGCCCTTCTGCTTCCGTATCCGTGTCCGATGATTCGGTATCGCAGGGAAGTAGTGTAAAGATCTCCTGCTCCTCCAGCGATGAATCCGGTGTCTCTAGCAGGAAAGTCACGGTAACTGATCCGAACGGTGATAAACTCTCCTCTGGCTGTGGAAACGACTTTGGAGACACGGATGTTGGAGGAAGTTATACTGTGGATCTGAAGGTTACCGATAGAGCTGGTAACAGCAATTCCGACAGCGCTGAGTTTGAAGTGTCCTCTTCTGGAGGTGGAGGAGGCGGAACATCTGCTGGAGACACCGAGGCCGGAGCACAGGAGGTATCTTCCAGCAAGGCGAAGTTCCTTAACTTGAAAGAGGGCAAGCAGTACACTATGGACACTCTTTCTCCTTCCGAAGGCGTGGATGAAACCGAGGTTGCTACCGAGAGTTTAAGCTTCAAGACCTCTGAAGGTATAGATGAGGCTTCAATTGAGTTTGCTGAATACAAGGAGAGGCCTGAGGAAGTTGAAACTGATGCTGCTAAGTCTGTCTACCGCTACCAGTATGTCGATGCTTCTAAGGAGCTGGATGAGAAGATCAGTGGGGCGAGCATGCAGTTCAGGATAAAGAAGGGCTGGTTGGAGGACAACAATATATCCGGGTTTAATATTACCTTGAGGAAGAAGGTGGATGGTGAATGGCAGGACAGGTCCACTAGTTTAACAGGAGAGGACAAGGAGTTTGCGAGGTACAGTGCAGAGCTTGAGGGATTCTCATACCTTGCTATCGCTATCAAGGAGGTTAAGGAGGATGAGAGGGAGGATATAAGATTGGACAGCTGTCCGTTCGAGTGTTGCGTAGACAGGGCTAACTATACTGACAAGGAATGTGGTTCTGGAGAGGTCTGTGAGAACAATCAGTGTGTGGAGGTGAAGGAAGAGCCTGGAGAGAAAAAGGAAAAGACAGAGAAGGATACAGGTATCTCTCCCTGGTGGTTCGTGGCAGCCTTGATTCTGCTGGGACTGATCTACGGGATATACAGGAAGAAGTATGGAGATTAATCTCTTCTATCCCTTACCTAAATAAACCTGAGGACCTATATTTCTACAACATGATCTGCCTGGGTATAGAATCTACCGCCCATACCTTTGGAGTAGGGGTGGTTGACGATGGAGAAGTCCTGGCCAATGTAAAGTCAGCCTACGAGCCAGAAGAAGGAGGCATACATCCCAGAAAGGCCTCAGAACACCATTACTCCAGCGCCAAGGGAGTTATACACGGAGCTCTGGACAGCGCAGGACTGGAAGAGGAGGACGTAGATCTCGTGGCTTTCTCACAGGGTCCTGGAATCCCGCAGTGTCTCCAGATAGGAGGGGTTTCGGCAAGATCTCTATCCAAGAAGTTGGAAGTTCCCATGGTAGGTGTCAACCACTGCATAGCACATATAGAGATAGGAAAACTTACTACAGATGCGGAAAACCCTGTAACACTCTATGTCTCCGGAGGTAATTCCCAGGTTATTGCTCACGCGGGAGACAGGTACAGGGTATTCGGTGAGACACTGGACATAGCGGTTGGAAATGCGATAGACAAGTTCGCCCGGTCCATGGATATTCCACATCCTGGAGGCCCTGAGGTTGAAAGGCTTGCAGGGAAGGCGGATAGAGACGACCTCATGGAACTGTCTTACACTGTAAAGGGTATGGACTTCTCCTTTTCAGGCCTGGTTACGGAGGCGCAGAGAAAGCTGAAGGACCATGGAGAGGAGGAAACCTGCTACTCCTTCCAGGAACATGCATTTGCAATGCTGGTGGAGGCCACTGAAAGAGCCATGGCGCATCTAGGAAACGATGAAGTTCTACTGACCGGAGGAGTGGCAGCAAACAGGAGGCTTCAGGAGATGGTGGAGACTATGGCCGAGGAGAGAGGTGGAAGAGGATTTAAGGTACCTCACGAGTACTGCATGGACAACGGAGCAATGATAGCCTACACAGGGCTGCTGAAGCACCGTGCGGGCATGGAGACGAAACTGATAGATTCAGGTATAAAACCCAACTGGCGGACTGACGAGGAAGAGATAGGGTGGATAAGATGAAAGATGGAGAGCTGGAAAGAGCTGTAGAAGTGCTGGAGAACGCTGGTCTGGTCATATATCCTACAGAGACCTGCTATGGCATAGGATGCGATGCTCTAGACGAAGAAGCGGTAAAAGAGGTCTATAAGGCAAAGGAGAGGCCAAGAGAGAAAAAGCTTACAGTGATCGTTTCAGACCTGAAAATGGCGGAGAGGTACTGCAACCTGTCTGATATCGAGAGGAAGGTCTGTAATGAGTTCATGCCCGGCTCTCTCACGGTCCTGGCGGACAAGAAGAGCTCCGTGCCCGACATATTGAACGACCGTTTTGCCTTCAGGGTGCCTGCCAACAGCTTCTGCAGAGAGCTTTCCGGAGGCCTTGATAGACCGGTGGTAGCCACCAGCGCCAACATTTCCGGGGCAAGAAGCTCGTATTCCGTGGATGAGATTGACAAGAAGCTAAGGGAAAGGGCAGACCTTGTAGTGGACCATGGAAGGCTGGAGAAGAGACCCTCGTCAACCATAATTGATATAGGGGAGGAGGGATTAAAGGTGTACCGGGAAGGCCCCATAAAGGAGGAGGAAATTAGAGGTGTAATAGATGGCGGTTGAAGCACTGACATCGGAGATGCAGTTCATGTTTGATGTAGGGGTGATAATTGCAGCTGCAGCTCTTCTAGGGCTTATTTCAAAGGCTCTGGACCAGCCTCTAGTTGTTGGATATATATTCGCAGGCATACTTATAGGTCCCGAAGTCCTAGGGATTGTTGAGAACACGGTTGTTATAAGAGGGTTCCAGGAGCTTGGTATAGCCCTTCTACTCTTCATAGTGGGTCTTGAGATAGATATATCAAAGCTAAAGGATGTTGGAGGAGTTATACTTGGTACAGCGCTTGCCCAGGTGTTCATGACATTTGGGGTGGGCTTCTGGATAATGTTTCTACTAGGGTTTGGCGCCATAACCTCTATATATACCGGGCTTATAGTCGCCTTCAGCTCCACCGCGGTTCTTATAAAGATGATATCGGATTCTGATGATATAGACACTTTACACGGAAGGATAACGCTTGGAATACTTCTAATACAGGACGTTCTCGTGGTTCTGTCTCTTTCAATGCTTTCCACGCTTTCAAGTCTGAAGGCAGGGCTGTTTATAAGCTCCATACTTAGAGGAGGGGGCATGCTTGCGCTTGCAGTGGTGATGAGCCACTATATAATCCCTAGCCTGTTCAAGCTTATAGAGGATTCTCATGAACTCATTTTCACTATCTCTCTAGCAGTTCTATTTGGATTTATAGCTCTCTCCAGGAACGCGGGGATGTCCCTGGCTGTCGGAGGATTCATGGCAGGTCTTTCCCTTACAGCCTTCCCGTACAATGTGGAGATAAGCGAGAGAGCTCGTTCCGTCCGTGACTTCTTTGTAACCATATTCTTCGTGTCTCTTGGTATGGGAGTAAATGTATCCGAGCTATCCGAATACTGGGTTCCGTTCCTACTGCTTCTAGCGGTTGTAATATTTCTGAAGCCTTTCATGATCGATCTGATGATGTCTCTGCTTAAACATTCGAAAAAGACCTCTTTCTACACGGCTATAAGCCTTGGACAGGTCTCTGAGTTCTCTCTTGTTATTGCGCTGGTAGGAACCATGCTAGGACACATAGGAGAAGGCATACTATCTCTAGCTGCGGCTCTGCTTATAGTTTCAGTACTTTCAACCTCTTATTCTCTCAAGTACAAGAACAAGCTTTACGGACTTGCCAGAGACTTCCTACTTGATGTTGAGGGAAGAGAAGACATAGGGGAGGACGATACAGATCTCTCAGACCATATAGTCCTATGCGGTGCTGATGTCAGAGGCTCCAGGATAATCGAATATCTGGAAAGAGAAGGCGAGGACGTGGTTGTGGTGGACTACGATCCAGACGTTGTCAGAGACATGGGAGCACAGGGCTTTAACGTGGTTTACGGAGATATAGCTGATCCTGAGATACTTGACCGCGCCAACATATCTGAAGCTAGGTTCGTGGTGTCCACAGTTCCGGACGATGACGCCTCCATGTACTTGCTTGACTACATGGATAGGAAGAACCCTGATGCAGTTGTAGTGGTCTCTGCGCGGGATACAGAATCAGCTCTCAAGATGTACGAGAAGGGAGCTGACTACGTGCTGTTCCACAAGATGCTTGCGGCCAGGGAGGCCAAAGACCTTGTTGCCGGATGGTATGAGGACTGGGACAGTCTAGAGGAAGATAGGATGGAGGATCTCGACCGGCTTGAACACGAGGTTGAGAGGACGATCCTTGAGAAGTTCGAGCCAAGCTTTGTTAAAAACCTCAGAAAACGGATAGAGAAGCAGAGAGGAGGGAGGGAGTGAGGATGGGTGGACGGGAAATCGGTAGAGGAGCTGAGGCGGTTGTATCCGTTGAGAACGATAGGGTTGTCAAGGAGCGCATATCCAAGGGCTACAGACATCCTGAACTGGACCGTAGGATAAGGAAGGAGAGAACTGACCAGGAGAAGAGACTTCTCGAGAAGGCCTCAAGGGCTGGAGTGGCTGTTCCCGAGGTTTTGGACTCGTCAGAGTTCAAGATAGAGATGGAGAGGATAGAAGGTGAGAAGCTTAGAGAGGTGTTTGAGGACAGGCTTGAGCTATGTAGCAATATAGGGAAGAGCATCGCAAGGCTCCATTCAAGAGACATAATCCACGGTGATCTCACGACCTCCAACATGATCTTCAGGGATGGAAAAATATACTTTATAGACTTTGGACTAGGATTCTTCTCGCAGAGGATCGAGGACCGTGCGACAGACCTCAGACTTCTATGGCAGGTTCTTGAGTCCAGCCATTTCCAGGTGGCGAAAAAGGCCTTCGGAAGTATCATCGATTCCTATAGCACCTCTTATGACAGGGGAGATGAGGTGCTTGACAGGCTGGACGAGCTTGAGACGAGAGCTAGATACAAGTAGGAGTAGCGGGACTTGGTTTTTTGGTCTCAAGCAGCGGTTTTTCTGGAGATAGCAAAAGGATATTTAAAACTTGCTATGGATTTCCTTGCTAGAGGATTGGTTTGGATCTACAGGTGATACATACATGGCAAGAATGTACTCAAGCGGAAGAGGAGAATCCGGCTCCACGCGGCCAAGGAAGCCTGCAACCGGTTGGGTTTCCAGAGATTCTGATGAGGTGGAGAGCCTGGTTGAGAAGCTTGCCGGCCAGGAGATGATGCCGTCGGAGATTGGAGCAGTACTCCGAGACCGCTATGGAATTCCAAGCGTAAAGGCGCTTACAGACAAGACAGTTACAGAGATCCTGAGAGATAAAGGCATGGGGATCGATATACCTGAGGATCTCTACCAGCTTCTAGAGAAGGCTGTAGCTATAAGAAACCACCTTGATGAGAACGGAAACGATCTGGACGCCAAGAGAAGGTTCAGACTCGTGGAGTCCAAGATCAGAAGGCTTGCTGACTACTACAGAGGAAAGGAGCTTCCGGAGGACTGGAACTACACTCTTCAGAGAGCTCGCCTCATAGTTGAATAAGGCGGTAGCGCCATTGGGAGAGCTGTTCTGGCAGGACCTGTGAGAGTGACCTATCAATGGAAGAGAAGCTTTTGAATATCGCTGGCGATACTGCAGAATTTCTGGAAGGTATTGACAGGCCTATACTTGTTATAAGCCACTACGACTGTGACGGTATTTCTTCTGCGGTTATAGCCAACCAAATGCTTTCCAGGGCGGGAAAGGATTTTGATCAGGTATTTCTTGACGAGTTGACTGCGGAAAAGCTGGAGAAAGTCTTGAATGAAAACAGCCATCCGGTTCTCCTCTTTACGGATATAGGTTCTGGACAGGCAGAGACTATAGACAGTGTTGCTGGTGACAGGGAAGTAGCTGTAGTGGATCACCACGAGATACAGGGAGAGCCCGGTTTTGAGGCTCATACAAATCCACACCTTGTAGATATAGACGGAGGTGAGAAGATCTCTGGCGCCGGCATGACCTACATGGTTGCGAAGAGCATGGAGGAGGAGAACTTTGACCTGGTTCCCTTTGCACTTATAGGAGCTACAGGAGATATACAGACTGAGGAGGACCGTTTCTTAGGCTTTAATCGTGAGCTGCTGGAGGAAGCGGTTGAGAACGATCTTGTTGAGGTTAAAAAAGGTCTCAGGCTTTTCGGAAGGTCTACGAAGAGCCTTGTCAAGGCTTTGAAATACACTACTGATCCGTTTCTGAAAGGTATATCAGGATCTGAATCAGGAGCTGTACAGTTTCTTAGATCTGTTGATATAGATCTCAAGGAGGATGGGGAGTGGAGGTCTCTTTCAGACCTGTCCCTGGAGGAGGAGAAGAAGATCGTGCACGGCCTTATAACCCGTGGATATGAAGGCGTGGAGGAGCTTCTTGGAGACGTACTTATACTGGACAACGGCTGGGAGATCCAGGAGTTTTCCTCACTCATGAATGCCTGTGGAAGGCTGGAGAGACCCATGGACGGGCTGAAGATATGTTTGGATGGAGACTTCGACCTTGCATGGAGGATAAAGAGGCAGTACGGTAGGAAGATATCAAAGTATCTGTCGTTTGTCGAGGACAATAAGGGCAACGGTGATGTTGTCAAGAATATCGGGAACGGGACGGTTATAGATGCAAACAACAGTATCGACCCCAACATGATCGGAACCATAACCACTATATGCTCTAGCTCCGGGATCGTGGACGGTCCTCTCTTTGTAGGTATGGCTGACAAGGGTGACAGCCATCTAAAGATCTCTGTCAGGAAGGAGAACGGCCTTGAGATGGAGCTGAACCGGTTGATGGAGGAGCTCTGTGAGAAATGTGGTGGAGAAGGTGGAGGTCACAAGAACGCGGCAGGAGGTAAGATACCCCGGTCGGAACGACAAAGCTTTATAAAACTAATAGATGAAACTCTGAAGGAACAGAGGAAAGAGGGTTGATCAAGATGGCACAGTCACTTGCACAGAAGAAATGGTTTGATGTCGTGGCACCAAAGCTGTTTGACAAGGAGAAGATATCGGAGACTCCTGCCGAGAGCGCGGAACAGGTAGAGGGCAGGACTGTAAGGATAGGATTGAAGGAACTGATGCCTTCGTCAAACAAGTATTACATGAATGTAACCCTACAGGTAGAAAGAGTTGACGGTAAGAAAGCAAAGACAAGGTTTGTAGGACACCAGGCATCAAAGGAATATGTATCAAAGCTTGTGAGCCGGAGAACAGACCGTATCGACCATGTAGTGGACGTAGAGACCGAGGACGGAGAGGAGGTAAGAGTCAAGCTCATTGGAGTGGCGATGAACAAGGCTAGCTCTTCTGCAAAGACCGGTATAAGGAAGAAGATGGAGGAGATAGTGGAAGAGAAAGCCTCAGAGCAGAGTCTTAACAGCTTTGCTAAGAGCATATTCAAGAACCAGATCCAGAAGGAGATAGCAAAGCGCTGTAACAAGGTAACTCCTCTCAAAAGCGTTGAGATCAGGAAGACAGAGGTTAAGGAGCAATAGTGGCTAAACTATAGTTCTGCACAAGTCTTTTTCCCTCTCTTGTAAGACATTTAACATTTTTATTGTTGCGCTGAATGTTGTTGTATACATGCTATAGCCCGGTAGTGTAGCTCGTGAAATCGAAGAATTTCACTCTATACACTACCGGTAAATTTGTATAGGCAAATCATAGCCCGGTAGTGTAGCGGTCAATCATAGCGGGCTTTGGCTCTTTAGAGGAAGCCCTTCCTTTGAAATTAAGGTCCATCGGTCACAACCTTCTCTTTGAGAAGGTTGTTCGAACTAAATTCCTCTATGGAATTTAGTGAGTTCCACTCGCCTTCGGCGAGTCCCGCCTGGTGGAGGGAGAAGATACCCGCTGACCCTGGTTCGAATCCGGGCCGGGCTATACTCTTTTTGTTAACCGGTTCGGGCAATATAAGGGTTTTTGTCGACCAAAACGTGGGGGGCCTACTGAAAATGTCAGACGGCGACCCACACAGACTTGCCAACAGGCTGAAGAACCAGGTAGAACGCATAAAAACCTCGGACAAGATCTCTAGCCACAACAAAGGGCTTCTGAGAGAGTTCAAAGAGTATATGGAGAGCCAGGAGCTTACAGACGGCAGGATCTCCAGATACCTCTCAATATGGCGTATAATCCTTGAGAAAGGAGATGAAGACCTAAAGATGGATGAAGCCTCCAAGAAAGACCTTGTCCGAATCGTAGGGAAGATAAACAAGAACAAGATCAAGAAATTTGCTCCAGGCACCAAGAAGGAGTACAAGAAAGGGGTTAGGAAGTTCTACACAGACTTTATGGCTTTCAATGAGCCTGAGAAGGGCTGGTACAAGAGCTGTGACTTCTTCTCACTTACCGTCAAGAAGTCCTACCTCGATCCTGACAGGCTCCCAAAACCCGGTCACGTTGAGAAGATGGTTAAGACCGCGGACAGGATGCGTGATAAGACCTTTGTGATGGCTCTCTGGTCGACAGGCGCCAGGATAGGTGCTATCCTAGGCCTGAAGTGGAAGGACATCAAGCTCAGGCATCAGGGAGGGAAGGTAGTCTTCAGGGACACTAAGACTGCTGAGGACAGAGTAGTTCCCCTGCTGGAGGGATACCTCTACTTCAGGGATTTCAAGGAGCACGACCACAGGGGAGATGACCCGGAGGCTTTTGTCTTCAGGGGTGTCAGGACCGATGACCAGCTGACACACAACGGGGCCTGCATGATACTGAAACGGTTGAAGGAGAGGGCGGAAATCCCTGATGGGATGGGTGCCTGGGAGCGACCAGCCCCGTAGATATCTAAGGCTTGCTGAACAGGACCTGGAGGACTCCCTCAAGTCCAAATCCCGCAACTGGGAGGGAGACGAGAAACGAGAAGAGGACTGTTTCTACTTTGAACCTGTGAAATGCCGTTCCTGCGGATGCTTCAACAAGTTCGAAGCCTCAAACTGCAAGGACTGCGGAACTGTACTCAGCGCCAGCAGGCA
>JAXINT010000123.1:0-6284 GCA_034190605.1 Asbonarchaeaceae archaeon (SeqCode)
TTTCCTCCTCTGTCAACGAGTTCACGCTTTCATAGCCGTCTATAAGAGCCTGAAGCCTGCCGTCATCCAAGTCCTTTTTGCTGTCGATGTAGAGGTGCCAGGCAGCGTTTCCAACATCCATTATCCTTGGCCTCATCCGGGCATTATCAAAATCCAAGATACCTACAAGCCTTTCACCCTCAAAAAGCAGGTTGTAAGAATGGAAGTCAGAATGAGCCGCTACCACGTTCTCCCTGAAGTCCAGGCCGTCAATCCTATCAATCATCCGCTCCATGTAGTCAACATTCTCCATCATAAAACGATCCACATCCTCCTCAGCATCCTCAATTCTCATATCCTCATATCTGTCACGGAGCCAGCCGAAATTGAAGAAATCACCAGTCCTTTCCAGCTCCAACCCCTCAACAGCATTATGATACCTCGCCAAAGCCTTTCCCACCTCCCTGATCTGCCCAACACCAAGAGAATCAACGGTATCTCCCTCCAACCTCCTATACACCCAGAGAGACCGGCCACCAACCACAGACACATAGCCACCATCCGGATTCTCCAAAGGCACAGGAACCCTATACTGGAAGTCCTGGCCGTTAAGGCAGTCCAGAACCTTGAACTCAGGCCTCTCGCCTTCATCTACCTCGCCCCAATCCTTAGGAAACATCCTAACCATAAAACGACCCTCACCAGCCCTGACATCATAGATACTGTTAATCATACCCTCCTCTATATACTCAACACTCTCCACATCTCCAAGACCATAGAGTTCTGCAACCCGGTCAAAGTCAGTTTTCTGAGGTTCCAAGATCGAACAACTCATAAACGGATTTGCTTACAAGTTACTTAAAAATACTGGAAGGCATGAAGAACAACACAGTAAGAACGGTTCCGAAGAAAGTCAGCGTATGAAATAACTTCACAAAATAACGCTGTTATACTCCAGCTTTTAAAGATAAATACACAAGAATTCCACATGGCTGAACAAGAGATAGCGCGTATAACTTCTAGAGATGGTTATCTCTCAGTTGCTTTCAAGAAGAATGAAGGTCTTTTGAAGAAGCTGGTGGATATGCTTATAGATGTTTCTGGACCGGAAGATGTCGATATGAGATGTTCTGTCAGGAACATGTTGGTTAAGGAGGATTTCGGTGATTTTGAGGAGGGTGATGATTCTTTTAGACACGTGTCTGCGGAGTTCAGAGATGTTCATGATATGGTTGATGAGAGATATGGTTTTTCCGGCAAGGGTTTCAGTGTAGACCTGATCTTTGGAAGGGACAAGGTGTTTTTGATCGGGTACATGGATGATGAATTTGAAGAGAAGACCAGAGAGTTCCTTGAAGAAAACTTTGAATTTGCCTAGCTATTTTACTGCATCCTCTCGTTTCTCAACAGATCTGTCTCTATTCTAGGGCTAGATACCGGAGATAAACTACTTCATAACGTTCATACCTGTGTCAAACTTTATCTCTATGTATAGAGGGCATCCTGAACCTCCGAAGCCAGGCCCCATCAGGCCCTTCCTCAGGCTGGAAGGATCTCTTAGGTAATACTCGTCTCCTATACCCAGCATTTTATAGATACTATGCAACAGTTTCTCACCGCTGGACTGTTTATAAGGTTCAAACTCCTTTTCTGTATGTTCCTCCACACCTTCTGGAACCTCTTCTCCCTTGTAACCAGCAATATACCTCCTGACCTCATTCTCCTTTGCGTCTATCTGAGGCTGGAAGACCTCCTGGAAGACATGCTCGCACACTAAATACTCCTTGAAGTTCATTATCATAACTGTGCCACCGCCTCCAGCCCTCTGAGGTTGATCCGAACCTGCAAGAGATGCGTGGCGAGCTTCAACTATCATTACATCTCTATGAGCTGGGCTTCCATCATCTGTAATATTCCTCACATTATGAGCTAGAAGCTTCAGCCCTCTCATAAGAGATGAGTAGCCTGTAACAAGGTAAGGGTCTGACAGTTCCTCCACTTTCTCCTCAAAATCCCCTTCCAGCTGTTTAACTGTCTGTACATAGGGTTTGATCCATTCCTCCGTCTGGGTTATTGAAGTCTTTACGGACTTGTACCTGGCTCTGACATCTTTAAGCTTCCTGTCTATAGCGTTTCCAAACTTCTCCTTCCATTTCTGGTAAAGCTTCCACTTCTTTCTGAGGATGGCCTTCTCCTGCTCCGGAAGGTCTTTCAGGTGTCCGCTTGTAAGGTCCTCCATGCTCTTCATGGCGTAGAAGTCCGCAGTTATCGATGGAAATATGTCGTTGCTCTGCATCTGCAGTATGCTTGCCCTGCCGGTGTTTGCATCCACCTCATCCACGAAGTCAGCCTTAAGCGCCTCCTCCTTCTTGTCCTCAAAATGTTCTTGCTTCTGCTCTAACTTCCTTATGTCATGCTCCAAGAGATGTTTCTGCTGGTAAAGGTCTGAAAGGCTTGAAAGCGTCTGGTTTATCTGTCCCTGAGCTTCTCTCTTTCTCTGCATGAGTTCCTGATGTAGCTGAGAACCGGGGCTGGCGTGCATCCATTCATGGACGACATCCGCAGTGTAGTCGTGAGGAGTGTCAACCAGCCTGTCCACGGTTGCTATATAGGCATCGAAGGGATCGCCCTGACCTCCAGCAACTATCTTAAACTTTCTATGATGCTTTTCATCCTTTTTAGCACCTATGTACGGTTCTCCGCTTGGCTGGTTCTCGTCTATCCATTCCTGCGCCTCTTCCGGACCTTTCTCTCTTGCTATCTCTCTTATCTTGTCTATATCTACAGGATAGCAGCCGTGCATGCATCGGCCGTTGTCGTTGTCCTCCATTTTTTACATCCTCCGGTTGCGCTTCCCCATCTATTCCTCAAGGTAGTGGGCCTAACTATTATTAAGAGGGGGAGATAAATAACTTTTACTGTTGGGGTCTTGAGCTCCGGCAGGTCTGGAGGTTTTATAGATGGGTATATGGGATGACATAAAGAGCAAGGTGTCTGGAAAGGACAAGGGAAAGGAGAAATCCGTCAAACAGCCTGAGAAGTTAGGCCGTTCAAGCAGGTCTGATAGACCTGGAGAGCCTAGTAAAGCCAAACCTGAAGGAGGAAGACCTGGAAAGCCAGGTAATAGGCCTAGCAGTAGACCTGACAGACCTTCTGGCCCTGGGAAACCTTCAAAAAAGCCCCAGCCTCCTGGAGGGCCTGGAAGCCAAAAAGGGCTTGGCAGGGACCGAGCCGGATCCCAGGGAAGACCTGGAAAACCCGGACCAGGACCTGAGAAGCCTTCAAGATCTCCACAGAAACCTGGAAAGTCTGGAAGACATTCTATGCCAGGAAATGATGTTGGAGAGGAAAAAGCACCTACCAGTGGAAGCAAGTTCAGCTCCGAAAAGGGGGGAAGGCCAGAAAAGCCTTCAAGAGGTCCTGGAGCATCTAGAGGACCTCCCAAAAATAAGGGGCCTTCTAACGTCTCTGCTCAAGGGCCTGCACAACAGAGCCAGCCTTCAAGAGGAGGTAACAGGCCTCCAGAGAAGCCTCCTGGAAGGCCGCAGAGTTCTGGCAGAGCTCAGGGCGCTCAGAGATCCGGAAGAACTGAAAAACCTGGAGGCGGCCAATCAAGCGGTATAGATATACCTGGGACTGATAAAGGTTCCGGAGGTCCTGAAGGACGTGCACCCGGTTCTGAACCACCAGGAATAGGGGGAGGCACTGCGGAAAGGGATAAAGGTCTTTCTGAAGAGCAGCTGGATCATCTGGCCGATCAGAATGAAAGGATTATAAGTCTTTTGACCGATATTAAGAATACACTCAGCGGAGACAGAAGGGATAGAAGATAGATCTATCGTTCTTCTTTCCCCTGACAGAGGTGTGCTCCATGGCAAAGTTTTACAGCAATGTAAAGGACAAGGTGAAGAAGGAGGAGGGAAGTGAAGAAGACGACAGCGCGAGTAGCGCTTCTACAGGCAAGGCTTCATTCAACCAGCTGATAGAAAACGCCGAGCAGGCCAGTTCAGACGAGGATGATCCTGCAGATAATACAGAGATAGAGGACCTGTCCAGAGGCTCTTCTTCCAAGGACTACAAGGATCCTTCGAAGATAGAACTTAATAGCAACTCCAACTCTCAGGCAGGACAGAGTTCCGAGAAGGGTGGTAAAGATGCGGCCTCACGCTCGCACTCCGGTACTACTGGTGCAAAATCTCAAGCCAGGAACAACGGAACTCCAGGACATAGAAGACAGGATAAAGGTAAAAGGAGTTCCAAGAGATCAAGTCGGCCCAAAAAACATTCTAAAGCCTCCAAAAAATCCAGCACACCAAAATCAAGGACTTCAAACGGAAGCACCCGATCTCAATCAGGCTCAAATCTTAATTCCGATCCCGAGATTCTTGAGGATATAAGGAACCAGAACAATGAGATAATTCGGCTATTGAAGAATCTGAATAATGTGCTAGAGGACCGGTTCTAGGGCTTTAGGAACAGGATTTCTGGAAGACTTTCTTTCCATTTGAACCCGAAACTATCTTGATTTTCGAGGTCCAAAGGCCTGTTGGATAGTTGCGAGAACTAAGCTTGGGCTTCAAATCACTGCCACTAACTCTACCTAAAATGCGGAGGGCAGGATTTGAACATCGCAAACAAGTTTGCTTGGGCTTCAAATCACTGCCACTAACTCTACCTAAAATGCGGAGGGCAGGATTTGAACCTGCGAACCCCTATGGGAAGGGATCTTGAGTCCCTCGCCTTCAAGCTGCAGTCAGCTTGACCAACTCATGAAACCGGAGGTTTTCATTCGATCCTTTCAGCTTCCGAAGGAAGCCTGAAAGAGGAAATTCATTTGAAATTTCCGAAGTGAAATCTCCGATTTCACCGAGTAGAGTCGGTCCCCCAGGAACCGACTATGGATTTACTTTAACTCGTGAGGTCTCACCGCCGGCAGCACTTTGACCAGACTTGGCTACCTCCGCATAAGGCTTGTACAGAGAAAAAGTTGTAGAACTCAACTTTAAAAAGGAAAGCATATTAAACGGTTGAGGAGGAAAACAAATACCATGGAAATAGGAGTCTCTATCGGACCACATGTGGACCAGATAGAAGATATAAGCCCCGAATTTGACTTTGTCGAACTTTCTGTGGGAGAAGGAGATACAAGGTTGCGCGATATAGACAGGAAAGAACTCCAGGAAATCCTGGATGAGAAAGGATTCGGAATTGTAATACACCTTCCGTTCCTACAGAACCTTGTTACTGATGTAGATATCTTCAACAATGCAGTGATAGATTACATGGAGAACTTAATTGACTTTGCCTCTGAGATAGGTGCCATGAAGACTGTGGCTCATGTTGACACCCGGAACTACCTGATGGACAAGAGGACCAGGATAAGAGAACAGATCGAGGACATGCATGAACTGGGAGTCATGAGGGATATAGAGGTGTGCTTTGAGAATGCAGGCAACTTTGGAATGATAAGACCTATCGAACTTGCAGATCTCGTTGAGGAGGTAGGAGCCAAAATGTGCTTCGACACCGGCCACATGTACGCCTTTCACGGCCAGGACATGTCTGAGACTTTCCTTCTGGAGATGCAAGAGATGATATCCCACCTGCATGTCTCAGATACTAGAAAGGAGCAGGATCTACATCTACCTCCTGGATGTGGAGAGATAGATTTTGAAAGCTTATTAGGTCATTTAGAAGATTTTGAAGGGAGTGTAACATTGGAGCTGAAGGTTGATGACAACGATTACAGAGATCTGGCGCGTGAGAAACTCTTGGACTGGCTATAAAGATTTGTAGATCTACTGATTGACCTCTTCCATAGTCTCTTGGTACTTCTCTGCCTTCTCCACATAGACCTGTGCGTTCTCTCTGATGTACTGGATGTCATCTACCTTTATATCCCTGACTACTTCTCCAGGCACTCCCATTACCACACTTCCTTCCGGTACCTCCTTCCCCTCCGGAACTAATGCGCCTGCTGCTATTATCGAGTGCTTTCCGATTTTTGCGCCAGAAAGCACTGTTGCACCCATCCCTATAAGAACCTCGTCTTCCACTTTGCAGGCATGTACGATTGCGTTGTGCCCTATAGTAACTCTGTCCCCTATCTCTGCAGATTTCTTGCTTTCCGTATGTATAACAGCGCTGTCCTGCACCGAAGTCTCCTCCCCTATATCTATGCTGTTAGAATCTCCTCTTACAGAAGCCGAAGGCCATATAGAGCTCTCCTTACCTACCTTGACTTCTCCGATAACGGTTGATTCCGGATGCACAAATGCATCCTCACTGATATCAGGTTCCTTTCC
>JAXINT010000123.1:6384-10060 GCA_034190605.1 Asbonarchaeaceae archaeon (SeqCode)
CTAAAACAACCGATTAGAGAGCTAATCTCTCCTAAGAAGAACTGCAATACCTCCTCCACCTCCTACACACATTCCAACGATACCGTATTTCGCATCTTTCTCTTCCATGGTGTGGACAAGAGTTGTAGTTAGTATACCTCCCGAAGCACCTATTGGATGTCCCAGTGCTACCGCTCCACCTCTCACATTCAGTTTATCATATGGAATCCCTAGCTTCTGCTTGAAGTCCACCATGTGTGCTGCAAACGCCTCGTTCAGCTCAAAAAGGTCCACATCACTTATTTCAAGCCCATTTCTATCGATAAGCTTCTTCACTGCATCCTCTATAGCCAGCGGGAACCACTTCGGATCCCTGTAACTTACCTGGTAGTCCTCTATCACAGCTTTAGTCTTCAGGCCATTCTCCTGTGCAAATTCTCTAGAAGCAACTGCAACAGCAGAGGCTCCATCTGAAAGGTCCGAAGCATTACCTGCAGTAACAGTACCGTTCTCCTTAAACACCGGATCAAGATCAGAAAGCTTCTCCATGCTTGTATCAGGCCTAGGTCCTTCATCTTCTACAATCTCCTCATCTCTAACTTTGACTGGAACAATCTCTTCCTCAAAAAGCCCTTCCTTAACCGCATTCACAGCCCTCTCATGGCTCTGAAGCGCATATCTGTCCTGTTCCTCCCTTGATATATCGTATTTTTCTACCAGTTCTTCTGTAAGTGCTCCCATGTGCTTGTCGTAGTTCATGTCCCATAGTGAGTCCCTGATCATTGAGTCAATCATCTCTACATTTCCGAACTTCTTTCCCTGCCGTATTCCTTTGACCACATGAGGTGTGTTGGACATAGATTCCATTCCCCCTGCTATTCCGCATTCTATTCTTCCAGCTCCGATCCTATCCGCTACAAGGGTAAGAGCTCTAAGACTGGATCCTGAAGCTTCATTTACGGTAGTTGCAGGCACTTCTTCCGGAATACCTGCCTTATATGCTACCTGTCTCCCAGGAACTTGACCTATCCCTGCCTGAGTTGAGTTACCCATCGCAACATAATCTATCTCTTCTTTAATATCTGTTCTGTCCAAGAGGCCTCTGAGAGCTGTCTCTCCAAGATCTACTGCGCTTAAATCCTTGAAGTTTCCTAGAAACGCTCCGTGCGGTGTTCTGGCACCTTCGAGAATTACGATTTCCTCCATTGACTACACACCTCTGAACTCCGGTTTCCTCTTCTCCAGAAACGCTTTTACTCCTTCCTCCATGTCCTCGGTCTCAAACAGCTGTGCGAAGTTCTTCCTGGTCTGTTCCAAAACCCTCTCCTCCTTCTCGTCCTGCGCAATTTTCAGCAGTCTTTTCGCTTTTCTGTATGCTATAGGCGCAGTATCTTCTGCTGTCCTTTCTGCAAGTTCCTTTGATCTTTCTATCAACCTACCTTCTTCCACTGTATCCTTCACCAGCCCTATACTTTCTGCCTCCTCTCCGCTTATAGCATCTCCTGATAATATCAAGGACTTAGCTTCTGCAAGCCCTACAAGTCTTGAAAGTCTAGTTATGCCGCCATAACCTGGTATAATCCCAAGCTTTACCTCTGGCTGACCTATATCTGCTTCCGAAGTCGCTAGTATAAAGTCACATGCCGTTGCAATTTCAAGTCCTCCTCCCAAACAATTTCCTTCAACAGCTGCAACTGTAACTGTATCAGATTCATCCAGCATGTGTGTGATCTCTTCCGCTATCTTGGAGTTTTTCTCCGCCTCCTCTCTGTTCCAGTCCTTGAGTTCCTTCAGGTCTGCTCCTGCAGAGAAGTTGCCTCCATCCCCTGTCAGGACCACTGCCCTGATCTCTTCATCCTGATCAACGTCCATCAAAGCCTCATGTAGTTGATTCAACATACTAGTGTCTATTGCATTCATTTTCTCCGGCCTGCTCAGCTCAATAACCGCTACGGGCGCATCCCTGCTTACATTTATAGCCTCAAAACCTGCTTCTCTCTCCCTTTCTGCAGCTTCCACCTTATCCCTTAGACAGTTCATCATCTTCCTCTCCATCATGTTCATCGCTCCCTGAACTAGAGTGCTTGGAACTGCCTTTAGGACACCTCCTGCTTCTCCCTCCATATCCACCTTCAGGACTGTTCCTTCTTCTAACTGCTCAAGCCTGACCTGCATTACCATGTGCATGTTCCCTCCGATAGATTCTGCATTAGTGTCTATCTCCATGTGCGATCCTTCTTCAATTATGCTGATATCGGACTCTGCCGTCATGCTCCCTCTTATAAACTTAAAAGGCGGGCTGAGCTTGGCTTTGATATGGTTTCCTTCTATATTTGATTCTCTAACTCCTGGAATACAGTTCCCTACCTCCTGGTAGTCTTTTAGAAATTTCCATACCTCTTCCATAGGCGCTTCTATCCGATATTCCTCCTTCAGCTCCAGTTCCATCTCTACACACCTATTTGTTGACTCCGGCCTATAAATGTCCGGGTTTCAAGAAATGGAGTTAGAGGAATTTCCGGATTTACTGATCTCCTATATCTCTGCCCTAACCTATAAATGGACAGAAGTCTAAAATTTGCTTTTAGAGGCTCTCAAAAATGGTTGATGAGAAAGTCCTTAACGATGTAAAAGAGTTCTGTGAGGAGCTGAGACCTACCGAGGATGTGCACTACCTAGAGCATGAGTATAATGAGGAGACTATTCCTCTTGCAAAGGAACACGATCTCATGGGCCTGCCAGTACCTAGAGAATACGGTGGTAGAGGAGTTGATGAGATGACATATATCAAGGCGCTTGAGAGGATTGGAATGGAGGGCTCCGGGATCAGGACGATTTTCTCGGTCCATACTTCCCTTTTCCAGAAGATACTGATGCATTTCGGAAGCGACAGGCAGAAGCAGGAGTACCTGAAACCGAGCGCTTCTGGAGATATACTAGGGGCTTATGCACTTACAGAGCCTGAAGCAGGCTCCGATCCAATGGCCATGGAGACGACCTACACTGAAGAAGACGGCCACTACATACTGAACGGCTCAAAATACCTTATATCAAACGCAGGGATTGCTGACGCCATAATTGTCTTTGCAAAGGATCAAGAGGGAATAATCTCTGCTTTTGTGATAGATGCCGATCAGCAAGGTATAGAAGTCGAGGATCTGGTGTCCAAGATGGGAACCCCGACCACCAACACCGGGATGTTTGACATGAAAGATCTCAAGGTTCCTAAAGAGAACATGATCGGTGGAAAGAAGGATGGCTGGAGGATCGCAATGGACGGTCTGATAGATGGACGGCTTGGAGTGGCTGCTGGATGCGTTGGCTCGATGAAGGACTGCCTCGTCGAGGCGTCTGAATATGCTAAGGAGCGTGAACAGCACGGTAAACCGATAGCCAAACACCAGCTGGTGCAGGAACACATAGCCGAGATCAAGACAAAGTACGAAGCCGCCAGACAACTACTATATCGTGCAGTGGAGAAGAAACAGGAATGGGAGGAGGACCGATCCAACCAGGAGCTCAGAGATGCTGCAGACCAGGCTGTATCTGAAGCAAAGTTCTATGCTGCACGCGTATCCTATGAAGCAGCAGACCGAGGAGTGCAGATATATGGAGGTAGAGGATGGTCGTTCCTCTACAGGCCTGGAAGGCATCTGGTTGACAATAGAGTAACGCGCATATACGAGGGAAGCGAGGA
>JAXINT010000075.1:0-9806 GCA_034190605.1 Asbonarchaeaceae archaeon (SeqCode)
GGAGGAAATATTTAAATACGGGCTGTTCACAATAACTGAACATGTCATTCATAAACCTGGATGAGCCGGAGGAGATAGTCTTTGAGGCGCTCGGTCTTAACGACCTCCAGCGCGAGATATACGACAGCCTACAGGACAATGAGCTCGCGGTCAAGGATCTGGTCGAGAAGACCGGTAGGACGAGGAGCGTTGTCCAGAGAGCGCTTCAGGAGATGCTTAATCAGGGAATAGTTGCTAGAGAGGCGATGACTGACAAGACAATCTACTACGTCTATACCTCTGTTCCTTTCGACAAGATAAAGGACAAGGTGGCGGATCTGATAGATAAATGGCATAGGAAGGTCCAGAAGAAGCTTTCATAGATTCAATAGCGCTTTAAAGACCGTTTCTTACCCGGAGATTGACAACTCACCGGTAGATAAAACGCTTGTATAGCCGGAAATATCGGCTTTTTAGACCTTATATTTAAAAACCAGGGTTCCTAAAACTACAGATAGGGTGACTTAGAAATGGTAGACCTACTTAAGAAGTCTGGTGTTCGTGAGGCAGCAAAAGGTGTCAACGTAGGATCTGAATTCTACAAGGCACTGGACAAGAGAGCTCTGGATCTTGTCAAGAGAGCTGTCAAGCGTGCAAAGGAGAACGGTCGTAAGACCGTAAAGGCAAGAGACGTTTAAGCGCGTCTCTTGCTCATCATCCCTCTTTTTTTCTTTTTTTATAAGTCCATCTATAGGTCTCTGTAGAAGTCCCTCGGTGGTGAACTACCGCATGTCAGGAAGGAGCTTTGTACTCATACAGCATGATGTAAGGACTGATGCCGAGTTCTCTATAGACGGAACTGCAAACAATGGAAGGCTTGATATAGGATGCAGATTCCTTAACTCCGTCCTTTTCACCTCTTACTCTCTAAGAAGAGATGTTGACGCCCACCTAATCTTCAAAGGACCTCCAGACCCGCCTCTCCACCTCCATTTCTCCGGGAAAAAGATCTCAGGACTGCACCCGGATGAGAGATCTATCGCAGGCTACATAAAGAAGAACCTGAAGAGCTTTGAGAACAGGAGCGTCACCGCCAATAAAGGAGTCATGATCGACCGGAGAAACCTTGAAACGCTCCTTAAAGACCTTGAGGGGCGGCCCGTACTACTACACGAGGAAGGAGAATCCATAAACTCCTTTGAGACTCCGGAAAACCCCGTATTTGTCCTTGGCGACCACCTGGGAATTGAGGAAGAGGAAATAGACTTGATCGAGAGCCTGGACTGTGCAAAAATGTCGCTCGGAACACAGAGCTACCAGGCCCAGCAGGTAGCCTCATTCCTCAACATCTGGATGGACATGCAGGCAGAGGGACAGACCTAGACATGCTCGGCCACCAAAAGTTTTATACCCTTTAAAAACAAAGGCAATACAGCGGCACGGTTTAATAGATAAAATAGAGGTTAAGATGCCATGAAATGCCCTTACTGCGCCGGAAGCACTACAAAGGTAGTTGATACCCGGGGGAAGGAGTCCAGCGAGGTCAGGAGAAGGAGAGAGTGTAATGACTGCGGTAAGCGATTTACAACCTATGAAAGAGTCGGTAACGAGACTCTTACAATAGTTAAGAGCGATGGATCGGAGGAGAGTTTCAGCAGGGAGAAGCTCAAGAAAGGTATAGACAGGGCGTGTAACAAGAGACCTGTAACTGAAGAGGAGATAGAGCAGCTAGTTGACAATGTAGAGTCCAGGCTGAGAGCTCTGGATTCGGACAAGGTCGATTCAGACCACATAGGAGACCTCGTGATGGAAGAACTGAGAGAACTTGATGAAGTCGCCTACATAAGGTTTGCATCGGTTTACGAGTCGTTTGAAACTGCAGATTCATTTGAAGAAGAGGTAAAGGAGCTCAAGCACTCTTCCTAAAACATTTTGAGGATGTAAATGAGAATAGTTGTAGCCATAGGAGGGAACGCGATTCTACCGGCTGAAGGAATACAGGACTTTGGAGAGGAGATAGACCGGGTTGAGAGGACTGCTGAAAAGCTGGCAGATATAATATCTCAGGGCCATGAGGTCGTTATAACCCATGGGAACGGCCCTCAGATTGGAAACATGATACTTCAGGAGGAGGCCACCCCTCCGGAGTTACCTCTCGATGTTGATGTTGCACAGACACAGGGACAGATAGGATACCTGATCCAGAGAGAGCTAGGCAGGAAACTCAAGGATTCTATAGAGGACCGACCCGTAACATTGCTTACCCAGACAGTGGTTGAAACCGATTCCGAGGAGTTTGAAAACCCTTCAAAGCCTGTAGGTCCTTTCTACTCCGAAGAAGAGGCAGAGAACAAGGCAGGCACTATAAAAAAGGTAGGCAATGGGGATAAACCTTTCCGGAGAGTCGTGCCCTCTCCAAGACCTCTGGATATCAGGGAGAAGGAGCAGGTAGGAGCTCTCCTTGACAGAGGAAACACTGTTATAGCGTGCGGTGGCGGAGGTATACCGGTGAATGAGGAGGGAAAGGGAGTTGAAGCTGTCGTGGACAAGGACCGTGCTTCAGCAATGCTTGCGAAGTTCATAGACTCCGACATGCTTGTTATACTTACAGATGTGGAATACGCCTACAGGAACTTCGGATCAGAGGATCAGGAAGCAGTGGAGGATGCTGACCCGTCAGTTATTAAAGATATGCTTTCCAATGACGAGTTTGAGGAGGGTAGCATGAGGCCCAAGATTGAATCGGCAGTTGAATTTGTGGAATCAACCGGCAGAAAAGCGGTTATAGGATCTCTTGAAAATGCATTAGAGGCAATAAAAGGTAAAGGAACGGTTATAAGACCAGAAGAGTGATATCCATGGAAAACCTGGTAGATGTGGATGATCTTTCAAGAAGAGATATAGAGGAGATATACTCCAGAACCGAGGAGATGAAGAGATCTCCCGAATCATTTGAAAGCTCCCTTGAGAACCGGACGCTCCTTATGATGTTTGAAAAACCTTCGACAAGGACCAGAGTGTCCTTTGAGTCTGGCATGACCCAGCTTGGAGGCCATGCCATATTCTTCCACACAAAGAGGTCTCAGATGAGCAGGGGAGAGGAGATATCGGATACTTCGAAGGTTCTTTCCAGGTACTGCGATGCTGTAATGGCGCGGATGTACAGCCACGATAAGCTTGTTGAACTGTCCGAAAGCTCCAGTATACCGGTTATAAACGGTCTAACCGATTTGCTTCATCCTTGCCAGGCTATCTCCGATTTCTTCACAATGAAGGAAAAAGGAGTGGATCTTTCAACCGCTAAGGTTGTATATGTAGGCGATGGAAACAACATGGCACACTCCCTGATGCAGACAGCTGCAAAGCTAGGGGTTGATTTCTACAATGCGTCTCCAGAAGAATACATGCCTGAAAACTCTATAGTGGATAAAGCCGAGGCTGAAGCTAGCAAGAAAGGCTCGGAGCTTGTGGTTACAGAGGATGTCGAGAAAGCTGTAAAGGATGCTGACGTCGTATACACTGATGTATGGGCTTCAATGGGGGATGAAGACTCGGAAGAGAGGAAGAGAGCTTTAAAACCGTACCAGGTGAATAAGAAGCTTCTTGAGACTGCTGATCCTGATGTCAAGGTGATGCACTGCCTTCCAGCCCATAGGGGAGAAGAGATAACCTCAGAAGTCATGGATGGAGATCACTCGATAGTTTTTGACCAGGCAGAGAACCGGATGCATGTCCAGAAAGCAATTCTTGAGATTCTCATCAACAGCTAGCCCTGGCCTGAACTGGTGGCGTTACTGGAGCTGACATTGCTGTCGGGAAGGCTTCCTGAGATACATTTAAGCGGTTTTTTCCTCAGAGAACTGCATATGAACTCTTCTATCTCAATTTCGTCGGGCTCCTCCATCTCTTTAAGCCTCTGGAAGCTGGATACAGCTATTGTTGAATTCATGTCTCTATAAGGTGCCACGTAAACCCAGCCAGGATATTTTTCTGCGATAGAAACCAGTTTTCTTGAGGTATTGGGGCATCTACAGGAGTACTGTAGCAGTACAGAAGGCCTAAAACCCTGCCCTAACTTCTCCTTACCTCCCTGGAGAAGGAGATACACCTGCATGTCCTTTGAAAGAGGTTCTGACAACACATTTCTCTGAGGAATCTCCGAACTATCGACCTCAGGTACATTCCTCAGTCCACGACCTACAGGAGGATTTGAAGTGTATGCTGTACTTTCTCCGGATCTTCCAGGATTGGTTCCTCCCGTACCTGAATAGAAAACTGTTCCTCCCAGCGGAAGCCCAACCATGAGAAGCATGCCAAAGATCACAGCCATTTTCCTAAAGGTGAACATCTCTCTTATCCTCTGTCCTAGCGGAACTTCCTCTTCAGGGGTCTCTCCGCTGTGCTGTATCTGTATGTGTTCCTCCCTCTTCTTCCGGGAGTTGAACTCCTCACCGCAGTTTGGGCAGTTAAAGCTTGGCATGCTCCTGAAAAGTCTTGTCCCTCTCAATGTTTTTATAGATGAACCAGCAATTCTGGCATGTGTTTAAAGAGGTGCTAGAAAAGGATGAGAAGACTTGCTGTTATAGCTGCTCTAGCAACCGCAATCGCATTCTTTAGCCTTGGAGGCTCTCTTCAGTTTCTGGATATATCGAAATATACCTCACCTGAGGTGGGAGAGTATGGTTCTGCGCACAAGCACCTATACTTCAAGATATCAATCTTAAACAGGACTTTAGATCTTTCAAGAGACAGGTTCCAGATGCGGTCCGACCTGGTACACCTGGAAAACGGGAACGGAGAGATAGTTCATGTACACGCCGAGAATGTATACCTGGATTTCTTTCTTCAGACGCTGGACATGGGCCTCAGTCAGAGCTGCGTGGCGCTAAAAAGCAGCTTCTGCACCAACAAGACCCATGAGCTCCGGATATACATCAACGGCGAGGTTGTGGAAAGCCCTGGAGACTACATCCTAAAGCAGGACGACAACATAGTTCTATGGTACGGAAAGAAAGATAGAGAGCCGGACCGACGCTTCTTTGATAGAGAGCTTCCGAGACAGTACCGGCCCGAGAGCAAGAAGAGGAATATTTGAAAAACTCCCTGTCTTTTTCACCCCTACCTTTTAATACCGAGAGACCAAAGACTTCAGATGTATGAACAAGCTCTTGAGATATGTGATCTACAGTTTGGCCGCCCTTCTAGTGTTTATAGTTGGAGGGGTAGGGCTGTTTCCGAACTTTGACTTCATAATGTATGTGGAGGAGTTCTTCCTGGGAGGTGTAATAGCTGTTGCTGTCCTTACCGCTGTCTCCCTATGGAAGGAAGGCGAGCTAGAGGATAGAGGCAAGAAATGGCTTATGTGGCTCTTCGCACTTGCAATAATCATCCCTACCATGTACACTACAGGGGCTTTTATACATACAAACCAGACAACATGGAGCGCTGGAGAGATACACTGGCATGCGGATTATAGTCTTATAGCGGAGGTGGATAGAGAGACCGCTAGCAGTGTAAACAGTTCAGGCGAATGCAGAAGGTTTAAAAGCTCTTATCTGTGCAAGCTAAAGCTGGCGAGTCCGGAAGAGTTCTGCAAGAGCTCTGAAAAAGGCGGATTTATGTGCGCTCTGAACGATAGGACAGGAGAGGCGGAGATGCACGCCCATGATGACAGCAGGATACATGTTGAAGGTGTTTTTCAGAGAAGAGAGGAGGCTAATCTCCAGGCGTTCTTCGAGTCCTTTGGTGGGAGACTGTCTACAGAGAAAGGCATAGTATATCCTACTAAGAGGGGCGTTGTAAGGCTGACCAATATAGATGGAAAGAGCCTTAAAATATTTGTGAGAGAGTTTGTGGAGGGTAATTTCCGGTGGAAAGTTCGAAGTGAGACCTATGTCCCCTCTCATTTCCAGAGACAACCGAGAATGGATGATATGTTCATAATATACGACTCTACCCCTTTAAAACAGGCTATCAAAGATGTAAGAGAGGATGGAAACTACAAGGGCTTTAAAGTTAGAGGTGTCAAAAGCCAACACCCTGAACACGAACATGAGCACAAACAAGGTCAGAACGGTCGGGATCAGAACCATGAGGACGAACATGAGCATTAAAACCATGAAACCGGAAAAGAAGCTGGAAAATATAGGATTCAGAGGCTCTGAAAATGGTTGAGGCCACGCTACCAACATTGAGTGCGGTACTGATAACAGCAGCTGTAGATGCGATCAACCCCTGCGCTATAGGAGTGGCTTTGCTCCTGGTTGCTACCATGGTGAAGCAGGGTAGGAGGTCCGAGATGATAAAGATAGGCATCCTATATGTGCTTGCTGTTTATCTGACATATCTCCTTGCGGGTCTTGGCGTCCTATACTTCCTGGTAAGCATCCCTGTGAAGATAGCCAGCTATGTGACTGTGTTCGTGTCCTTACTAGTGGTTTTCGGAGGCATCCTGGAGATCAAGGACTTCTTCTGGTACGGTCTTGGAACCTCGTTGATGATACCGGAGCAGTATGCGCAGAAGATCGCCTCAGGCATGGAGAACCTATCAACCTGGGCGGCTTTAGGCCTTGGAGTGTTTGTCGCTGCCGTGGAGCTTCCGTGTACCGGTGGGCCTTACCTGGCTATTCTAACAGTTATCGGGCAGCAGGGCCTCAATATAACGGCTTACGCTCTTCTCATCCTATACAACCTGATATTTGTATCTCCTCTGATTTTTATAGTATTTGCAGCATACTGGGGAACCTACACAGTGGAGGAGATGAAGGAATGGAAGCACATGAACCGTCCAAGGATGAGGCTGGCTACAGGAATCCTCATGGTTGTCCTGGGCTGGATACTTATGCTTCTGGCCACAGGTGTTGTAAGGCTGGGATAGAGGTGATATCATGGTAACTATTTCAAAGGACAAGATATGTAACAAGCAGGGAGAGAAGGAGAGTTTCGATGAGCGCAAGCTCTACAGCTCTATTTACCATCCTGCAATGGAATGCGGCTACCCTGAGGACGAGGCGCAGGAGCTGGCTAATGATGTATGCGATGAGATAATAGGATGGATCGAGAACCACGATGACAACTTCGTGACCTCTGACGAGATCAGGGCAAAGGTTATTGAGATCCTTGAGGACAAGGATGATAGGGTGGCCTTCCTCTACGACAAGTTCCTGGATATAAACTAGAACCTATATTTGAAGAGGTATCAGGTATACTTATCTGAACCGGTCCATAGGTTTAAAAAGTTAGCTTCTAAGGTTGTGTTAGTTATGGCTGAAGGCTTTGAATGTGGACAGTGTGGAAGAAGCTTTGATTCTCAGAGAGGTCTAAGTCTACATCAGACCGCAAAAACACAGCTCGGAAACCGGAGATTCCTCAAATAAGGTCTCACAGGAGCCTGTGGAAGAGTTCAAGCGCGATCTCGGCTCCAGTATAACGTTCTCACTGAGCGCCGGCCAGGCAGCGCTTGTATTCTTCCTTATAGGAATATTTGTAGGAGGTTTCTTCATGTCCACTATCTCCAATCTAGGAAGCGCTGGAGCAGTTGCGCCTAAGCCTTCGAACCAGGGATCGGATAACGGCAACAAGCCTTCGGACGCAGGGAATAAACCGTCTCAAGATAAGATTGATCCCAGCAAGATATCTCTTAAAGGAGAACCTGTTCTAGGCCAGGAAGATGCACCTGTGACTATGGTAATGTATGAAGATTTCGAGTGTCCTTTCTGCAAGAAATTTGAGACCAATACTGTTCCCAAGGTTGTTGATAACTATGTTAAATCGGGTGAGGTGAAGATGGTATGGAAGGATCTTCCGCTTCCGGAGAGGATTCATCCATGGGCTGATGAGGGTGCTGCAGCTATGGAATGTGTATATAGGCAGGATGAATCTGCTTTCTGGAAGGTCAAGGACAAGGTATTCTCTAACCAGAACTCCATCTCGCTACAAAATGTTGAGTCCAAGATCAAACAGTTTGCATCTGAGGAAGAGGTATCCAAGTCCGCAGTCCAGAGCTGCCTTGACAATGACAATCCTATGTCTGAAGTAGACAAGGACAAGAAGGAGGCTAGGAGTGTAGGCGCTAAAGGGACTCCAACAGTATTTATAAACGGTAAGAAAATAGTTGGAGCGCAGCCGTATTCCGTCTTCAAACAGGTCATCGAGTCCGAGCTCAAGAGCTGATACTTTCCTGGGACAATGGTCAATGAAGACTTTTTCAAGCTGAAAGATGTGTTTAGAAGGCCTCTGTATATTTCTGTGGCTGCTGTTCTTTCAATAGCTGCCTTTTCAGCATATGCACTGCTGCTGAACTACAACCTGGTTCTCTCCGCCGTACAGTCCGGTAGTATAGGTCTGCTTGTGGACCTCGTCCCAGCCCTTGTAGTAGGGTATTTCAATACTACAACCACATTTTCCGCAGTTATGAGCCTACTGGTCTCTCTGGCCGTAGGGATAAACTTTGCGCTCGTCGCATTCAGACTTGTTGAGATGTCTGCTCTTGGAAAAGAAGGTGCTGGGTCTCTTGGAGGTATGGCTGTTGCTGTTCTTGCACCCGCATGCCCTGCATGCGCAACAACCATTTTTGCGTTTACAGGCCTGTCCAGCTTTCTTGCTGTACTGCCGTTTAAGGGAACTGAGTTGAAGGTTCTGGCGCTTCTTCTACTAATTGGGTCAGCTTTATATATTACAAGACAGATTGATAAGGAGGTGTGCGAGACATGTCAGATATAGAATGCAAGGACTGCAATACAGACTTCAGCTCGGAGAAAAAGCTGCTTGAGCACAGACTTGACAGTCATGGAGACGAGATGAGTTCTCACGACCGGGATGAGGTTAAGACACGGCTTAACAAACTGGAAGCGCAGAGCCAGGAAGAGCCCATACCTACTAAGACTATTATGCTAGGAGTTTTAGGTGTTATAGTGTTTGCAGGAGCAGCATACGGCCTTGTGACCTCAGGCATAATCCAGTTAAGCACAGATGCTTCCGGTGTGAGTTCTGGATCCGGCTCTAATGTAACCGTTGGAAGATTAGGATCAGCACACCACCATGCGCAGTTCTCCGTAGAAATTAATGGAAGAGAGATTAACTTTGCAAGGCCCAGATACCAGATGCAGTCCAAGTTTGTACACTTTGAGGGGGACGGTTCAACCATACACAAGCACGCTACAGGCGTCAGTATCGGCTATGTGCTTGAGACCCTTGGAATGGATATAAACTCCACCTGTATCGAGACCTACAGCGGTTCTGTCCACTGTGAAGGCGGAAGTTCAAAGCTTAAGGTTAGAGTTAACGGCCAGGAGATCGGAAACCCTGCTTCCCACGTTATAATGGATGGGGAGAACATAGAAATTGTCTATTCCTCCAGCTGATCCCTAGTTAGGCTCCAGATTGTACTTGTCCATCCATTTGTCCATGCATCTGAAGCAGTCTATAAGCTCTCTACCCTTGTCTGTAAGCCTGTATTCAGTCCTTGGAGGAACCTCCTTGAACTTTCTCTTCTCAAGTATGTTCAGGCTTCTGAACTCTTTCAACCGCTCTGACAGGGTTTTCGGACTTATTCCGTCCAGGTCGTCCAGTATTTCGTTGAACCTTCGCTTATTGTGTTCCTTGAGATTTCTAAGGATCAGTAGAGTCCATTTCTTTCCAAAGAACTTCAGGAGGTTCATGGATCCTGGCTTTTCACTCTCCATGTTTGAGTCTCCGGGTCTGTCAAAGCATTCGGCGGCTGGGTTTTCTGCATCTTCAGCTTCCATTCTAATCACAACCTTGCTTTATTAACTAAAGTTTAAAAGGTTTACAATTCAAAGTTAGAAAGCTACGGGGGTCGGTACCCA
>JAXINT010000078.1:0-9710 GCA_034190605.1 Asbonarchaeaceae archaeon (SeqCode)
CGTGTGACGGCAGTAGGTAGTGAAGACCTGAACTCTGGAAGCCCCTTCCAATCTCCGATTGGTAGCGGGAGGAAGTCACTAGCTTTGTATGAAATAGGCAGTTTACCGAGTTGCGATGGGTCGTTGGTCTAGCTTGGTTAGTCAATTCCCAGCTCGCAAGTTCCATACACAAGGGTTTGAGCGGACTGGAAATGGACTAGGACGTCGCCTTGACATGGCGAAGGTCGGAGGTTCGAATCCTCCACGACCCATCAGGTTACGCTCTGATGACGCAATAGCCGGTTAGCTCCGCTAACCGACTTCTGGACGGATTTAGATTCGTGGGGGATATTAGGGGCAAGCTTTAATTCAAACCGATGACGCAAGGAGGGGTTGCACCTCTCGCTGCCTGACGGCAGTCAAGACCCATTGAATAAAGCGTTCGGTTCTCTCTCGGATTTAGAGAAGCAGTAGGTATCTATTTATTTTTCTTTAAAGCTCCATAAATGTATTTAAACTTCTTCGCCTAAACCTGTTGTATAATGAGGTACAGAAAGCTGGAAAACGAAATGTACCGGAAGCTGGAAGAAGAACTGAATAGATATTTTCTCTCAAAGTTTGAGGATGAAAATGGACTTGTTTTCCTATCCAACAACAATGGCGCAGCTATAGTTCGAGATATTGATGTTCCGGAGTCAATAGACAGTAAATGGTACAGAGAGACGTATGGACACGTATACAGAGATACTGATCTCTCAAAGCAGGAGACTGAAGAGCTGGTAGACTATCTGGATTCTCGTGGCAGTGAGAACCCTGACTATCACCTTCTTGCAGGCTTTCTGGCAAACAGGAAGGCTCATCAGATGTTTGAAGGCAGCGATTTTGAAGAAGTAAGAGACCTTATAAGCCTTAGTGTGGAGGAATCTCTAGAGCATTCTGGAATAGAAGGATTTCTGAACGGCGCCAAGTACCTGGAGACCTGGTTGGGCGGTGAACTCAAACAGGAGGGAGAAGAATCGGCAGTTAGAGAGGCATATTCCATGTACAACGATCTGATCAGTGGACGGGATCTCGATCCAATCCCTGAGGAACTGTTAAATGCTCTTGCTTCAAGGGAAAGAAACTGGCATGAAACTTATTTCAAGGATGTGGAATTGGAGGAGCCGGAATATAGTGAAAAATACTTTGAAGAGGTCAATCCAACAAGCATTCTCCCCGTACCTCAGTTCTATGGATCTGTATCGGACTCGTTCAGGTGGGATTCCGCATGGAACATTGAGGAGATTAGGAAAGAGAGCATACGGAAGAGACATGGCTGGAGTTCTTCTGGGAGCGATCTGCAAGAAACATGGGACAGCATAATAGTAGATAGGAAAATAGGAAACGGGATAATGTCTGTAGCTCCTTAAATCCAGTAACCGGATTTCTCTCTGCTCACTTATAAAAATATATTCGGTTCTATAAGGAGTAGGTGTCCAGATGGTGAAGGAGACAAGGGGGGGTTCGCAGAGAAGAGGCGAAGAAAGAGAACTTGGAAGGAGCAGGACCCTTTCTCATACACAAGAACCGAGAGAGGGTGTACAGGCTTGAACAGCTCCTTTTCTCAGGTTTAGAGGAGATATACGAGGAGGATTTGGAGATATCCGTCCACTGCACTGACTCCACTATTGAGGATCATTATATTAGAATAGAAGACATAGAGGTAACACCAGACACAAGAGGAGAATGGGTTGACGACATGGTTGAGAACCATTTAGCTCCTCTGAGATTTGCGAAAAGACAGCTAGAGGCTATAAATGAAATTATAGAGTTTGAAATAGGTGAGAGATACAGGAACAAGGATGTAGATAAGATTATAGGCGAATATTTGGATGACAAGGATGTTAGAATGCTAGAGGAATACAGTCTTAGATCTGATTCGGTTCCGGGCGACTATCTACTAGATGCCTTGCAATCAAATTTTGACCGGTCTCTAGAGGCTCTCAAAAGCACCGGAGTAGAGGAATGTATAGAGATCTATTACTTCTCTAGACTGTCTCACAGGGAACGCCCACTGCCAGAGATTGAGAGCGGGGTTGATAAGGTAAAGAAGACCTACCGAGAAAGTCTTGAGAACATCAATGTCGAGGATGTAAAACTCAGCCTCTCCAGAAAAACTATGGGGTTTGGTGGAGAAAACTACTGAGTTCTCATCCAGGGATTATTCAGAATTCTTGAACAGTTTACTAAACTACCTCCAATTTTTATAACTATTAGTGTATAAATGTTAAGTTCGCCTGCTACCTAGGAGGCAATTTGATCTGATAAACCGTTAGAGAGGATTTAGATGGAAGAATTAAAACAGGCTTTGGTTATAAGAAATGATCTGGGCTTGAGTGAGGGTAAAAAGATAGCTCAGGCCTGCCATGCATGCCTAGGTGCTTTCAGGAACTCTTCGGACAGCTTGTCGGGAAAGTGGCTGGCCCAGGGAGGTAAAAAAGCTGTATTGAAAGTGGAGGGAGAGAAAGCGCTTACGGAACTGTACAAGGAGGCGGAAAAGTCGGGTCTTCCGGCACACCTGGTAAAGGATGCAGGAAGGACTGAAATAGAACCCGGTACAAAGACCTGTATAGGGATAGGTCCCGGGATAGAAGCGAAGATAGACGAAATAACAGGACACCTTAAACTGTTGTGATACCATGGAGGAACTTCCAGAATGGTCGTACCTTTCGGACACCCGCGGTGTAGGCGGGAGCATAAAGGAGCAGATAGAGGACTTTGTAGTTGAAGAGGTCGCGGATCACGATATAGGGAGCGGAGACTTTCTCATCTTCAGGTTGACTAAAAGGAACATGACAACCATGGATGCGCTCCAGGAGCTTTCAGACATACTACATGTATCAAGGAAGAGGTTTGGCTATGCAGGTAACAAGGACAAGAGAGCTGTGACAACGCAGTATATATCTGTAGACGACATGGACGAGGATGACTTCAAAACGGTTTTCATGCCAAACCTTGAGATAGATGTGATGGGCAAGGGGGAGAGGATAGGACTTGGGAATTTAAGCCACAACAAGTTTGATGTAATCATAAGAGACATAAACCTGCCTGAGGACACTGTAGAAGACCGGATAGACTCCATATGGGAGGAGCTTGACGGATACATCCCTAACTACTTTGGAAGCCAGAGGTTTGGATCTGTAAGACCTATCACCCACCAGGTAGGTAAGAAAATGCTTGAAGGGGATTTCGAAGAGGCTGTATGGATATACATAGCAAAACCTTACGAGGAGGAGTACGAGCAGGTTAAAAAGGTGAGAAAGGACCTGTGGGATAGCAGAGATCCTGAGAGAGGTGCAGAAAAGTTCCCTGAACAGTACAAATACGAGAAGATACTTCTCTACCACCTGGCCAACCAGCCAGGAGATTACAAGGGAGCCATCAAGAGACTTCCTGAGGGCCTACAAAAGCTATTCATACACGCATTCCAATCCTTTGTCTTTAATAAGGCCTTGAGCTACTTGATAGACGAAGGATTTGGAGACAAAGATGCCGAACTTCCCTTGGTAGGGTACAAGACACCTCTCAAGGAGGATAAGGGAGGTAAAAAGGTGAAGGAGGTGCTGGAGGAGGAAGGCATATCTCAGGAGGACTTCAAGTTAAGGGAGATGAAGCATCTTAGATCTGAAGGAGACTACAGGAAATGCTTTGCCCCTGTAGAAGACTTTGAGATAGTGGATATAGGCTCCGACGACCTGAACATAAATAAGAACATGGTGGAGGCCTCTTTCAACCTTGGCAAAGGCACATATGCAACTGTACTTCTTAGAGAGTTCATGAAGGCCTGAGGAGACGGATTAAAATGGTATTACTGACAGTTATATGGGTTATAGTGGCATTATCTCTTTTTATGTCTCTCTTCTGGCTGAACATACTGTATAAAAAAAGAGAGGAAATCGACAGTTATCCGGAACCCGAGAATCTTCCCTCGATATCAATTATAATACCTGCCTACAACGAGGAAGAGGTGATAGAGAGTTCTATACGGTCAGTTCTTGACCAAGACTACCCTAAGGATAAAATAGAAGTTATAGTGGTAAACGACGGATCTGAAGACTCCACCAAAGACATAGCAGAAAATTTCCTGGAAAATCCTCGTTTCCACCTTTTAAACCAGGAGAATCAGGGCAAGGGAGTGGCAATAAACGCAGGGAGGGAGATAGCTTCTGGAGAGATACTGGCGGTACAAGACGCTGATTCTGTTATAGAGGAGGAAGCCTTCAGGAAGATGGTGGGGTGCTTTGAGGATAGTTCTGTAGGAGGTGTTATAGCAGGTATCAAACCCCTTAACAATAAGACTTTCTGGGAGCACCTCCAGAAGGTTGAATATATAATAGGTATACTCTACAGGAAGCTGATGGCTCTTATAAGCACTCTATATGTAACTCCTGGAGCCCTATCCATGTACAGGAGAGACCTGATAGATGAGGTCGGAGGTTTTGACGAGAACAACCTTACGGAAGACCTTGAAATAGCCCTTAGGTTGAGAAAAAAGGGTTATGAGCTTGATATGTCGGCACCTGCCGTTACAAAGACCCAGTTCCCTCAGAACTTCTTTAGTCTAATGAAACAGAGAGTTCGATGGTTCCGGGGCATGATAAGTAACACATTCAAGTATCGAGAGATGATGTTTAACAGGGAATACGGGCTTTTTGGAATGTTTCAGATGCCCTTGAACCTGGCCTTCCCGTTCCTTTCCCTTGTAGGAGGCATCATAGTGATCTACGGGATCGGAGAGTTACTGATGGACTTCTTTCTACATTTAAGCGCGGTGGGTCTTACTATGCCAAACCCCTTTGAAGGACTTACGGTCTACAAGGCGATAATAGGCTTCAACATGAAGGTCTACTTTCCCCTGATCGCAGGTGTTTTTTTCTCCGGACTTCTCATATATCTGTCTCACAAACTGACTGACGAGGGTCTTGATAACCCCTTCTCCATGGCAGGGTTTTTTATATTCTACCACATCATTTTAGGACTGTTCTGGGGCATAGCCCTCGTGAAAGAGATCTCTGCGAGTGAGAAAAGATGGTGATAGGAAAAATGGATTTCTTGAAGGTGTTGATCGCCACTGTCGCCGTGTTCCTTATCGGACTATCCATAGGTTTTGTTTTAGATACTTCAAGGACGAACTTCCTGGCAGAAGAGCTGCGAGCTGCCAATTTACAGACTGAGAGGTTTGTAGTGGGTAGGATGTATCTGGACAAGATAGAGGACAGGGAAAACTTCTGCGCCCTTATGAGAGATCGTATCCAGGATATTTCTAAAGATACAAGACGCTTTGGAGACGACCTACAGAACTTTGGAGAAGCAGGGATGTTCCGGGAGAAGGACTACAAATACATACGGGACCGCTATTATCTGTATCAGGTGAGGTTCATGATGATGCTTGAGGACTATAGAGATAGGTGTGGTAAGAACTCTGCAACTTTAATGTATTTCTTCGGAGACAATATACAGTCCACTAGGCAGGGATCGGTTATTACTGAGGTGAGGAAGGAGAATCAGGGCAAGATCTTTGTCTTCACCTTCCAAGCAGATACCGAGAGCAACACCCCTGTGGTAGACATGATTCAAAGGGATTTCAATATAACTTCGACACCGACCATGGTTATAAACAATCAGAGGGTTTTAAAAGGATTTAAGTCCAAGCAACAGCTTGAGCAAGAGCTGGAGGAGAGCATAAATGGCACGCTTTAACATCCCTATTGGGAAAGCGGACATCATTATAGCAATATTTATCGTAGGAGTAGGTGGAGCAGCACTTTTAATGAGCTATGGGTCTACCGGGAGCTCTGATGTGCCTGGATACTGTACGGAGTGGGCTTCTGCAGCAGAGACCAACCTCTCACGCCAGTATGGAAATGTATCGTGCGAATGCAAGCCAGGAGAAAAATACAAAGACCGTATAGACACGCCTCAAGAGGTGAAAGAGAGGGCGGATCTTAACTTTATAGACTGCAATGTTGGAGATAGAGATATCCTGTTCCCTGTATGGAGGATAAATGGCTCGGAGGTCAAGGATAATAGATCGGCCAGAGTGGTGGGTAAGAGATATTAGATTTCGCTCAGCTCTATATCCCCTATCTTCCTCTTGAGAGTTAGACGGTTCTTCCTACCCTCCTTTATCTTTTCTATAAGGTTTCTCTCCTGCAGGTTCTTTACAAGCCTTGATATCTTGGCCTTTGAATAGTCCAGGTTCTCCACGAGCTTTTTCTGCTCGCACTCTCCTTCCTGCTCAATAAGGTACTTGAGCACCTTGCTCTCATCGTCCTTGAGTATCGGTAATATGGATGCAATTGTCTTCTCATCCTTCCTACCTCTTAGTCTTAGCGCTATTACTGTTGCAACAACCACAAGGATAATTGTGAGTGCTACTGCAGTGTAACCTGGAAATATATTGAGGACGTTCAACTCCTGATATTTTGCTCTGAACTCCAGAGTGTCGCCTATAGAGATCTCGTTGTCCACCCATGTTATGTGTATTTTTCTACCTTCGCTGGATGTATCGGCATCCGGCACCAGAGGTTTTGCGTCTTCAGATTTTATCAAGCCGTAGCCTTCCGGCAGGAGGACCCGAAGACTGTATTGGGTGGTGGGTGCAAGTATCCTCTCCACGTGTTCGAACTGCCTGTATCCGTTCTTAAAGTAGGAGGGATTAGGAGTCTTATAGGTAATTGTCACTTGATATCCGTTCTCTATTTCTCCAGGGTCGCATATTATCTCCTCTCTTGCATCAAAGTAGGAACAGCTGATCTCCCCTGACGGACCTTGTCCTCTCACGCTTGAAGGGTTGTGTGAAGAGGGCACAAGCGTTGATATCTGGTTAGAGGTTATATCGGTATAGTTTATGTGTATGGTGACCTTTGTTGGGCTTCCCAGTTCTATAATCTCTCTCTTCGAACTTATGTCTGTCGCTGTGGCTGCCTGGACTGTAATAACAGCCAGAAATAGTATTACAAGGACTTTTGAAAGTCCTTTACAGAAACTATCCTCCCGGCCTTGAACCCTTTCAGGACTTCCGGACCTGTTTGAGTTTTTCATGTTCAAGATAGTCTTTTTACTGCCTGAATATAAATCTTTAACATCTCTAGAAGGTGTTTGGAATCTACTCCTCGCTGCTTCGAGATATCATCATCCCTCCTGCACCTGCCTGTAGGAACTTCTGCATCATCTCGGAGACTAGGTTTAAGGAGTCCTGAGCCTCTCTTAGATCAAGCTCTATCTTATCAGGTCCGTGGATCTCTATTATTGTAGGTCCGTAGTTCATGACAAGATTTATGAGGGTCGGGAAGTCCTCTACATTGCATTCAAGTTCGCATATCTGGGAATAGCCCTTGTCCAGGCTTGGATGCGGATTTTCAACCTCTTCTACTCCTTCAAAATCTGCTTCGGAAACCTCTACAGATTCTAGGTTTTTTATGCTTTCTACATGCTTTTCTAGAGACTCTTCTGCAGTTTCTTTGCCTCCTGCAAGCACTTCAAAAACCATCCAAGTGTCTATACCGTTCTCTGTAGGCATTTTTTGGTCACTGTTTCTTTTTTCTACCTCACTTTTTTAAATGGAGAGTTGCTCTACAGGTGTTTGAGTTCTAGGTCTATACCTTCTTCTATCTCTGCAACCGCATAATAACCGTCTTTCACCGGGCCAGGATTGGTCAGAAGTGTTCCTCCAACATTGTCTGTGCCTCTAGACTCGTGTATATGCCCTGTAACCATTAGATCGAAGTCGCTGTCCTCTATGAGCGATCTTACTTCTGAGCTACCTACATGGTTACCGTCTGCAACATCTAGCTCTGTGTTTGCTGGTGGCTGATGTATGACCGCTACCTTTGTATCCGACTGCATTCTCTCGTGCAGTTTTGACACTACATCTCTTATCTCCTTCTCCTCAGGCTCAAACGGAGTCCCGAAGGGAGTCTGTCCACCGCCAAAACCAGTTGCTTCAAAACCTTTATAAGAGGATATGTTCTTGTGCAAATTCATTCTACGGTCTATAAGCTGCCTGACACATTCCCTCTCTGGATCCATGTTGCCAGGGATTGCGTCTGTGAGTTCTGAGTTTTCATCAAGTGTCTCAAGCACCTTCTCAAGGTTTTTCTCGTAGTTGCTATATTCTCCAGCATCTGATAGGTCTCCTGCTACTAGAGCAACTTCAAACTTCTCTCTTTTGAGTATTTCCTCAAGTTTTTCTGTGTCTCCATGGATGTCTGTGAGTAACAGCGTTTTCATCTTTATCACTACCTGGTTGCTTTGTTGGTGGAGATATAAGTTTTTAGGGTATAAATCCTAACCACACAGTTGACCGCCCTGGTGGCTTAGCCTGGTAACTGCCAAAAGTCAGGAGATAGCGGCCGACTCGTATCATCTGGACATTTGGGTCTAGTGCGTCTCCCTGCCCTGGCCTGGCGCAGGGAAAACGGGCTGTGATGAGGGAGGATGTTTAAGTGCCGACCAACTGCCGTAGCAGTTGGCAGTACAGCCCACCTTCGGTGGGTCTCAGGCTCCGTAGGAGCCTGAGTGGGATGAGGATAAGGATGCTCCTTAGCAGCGCTCTAAAGGCGTGATATCGGCAGGTCCCGGGTTCAAATCCCGGCCAGGGCTTCTTTTTCCGTTTAACAGCTATTGTGTGCTTTTAAAGACTGTTATTTTCGCGGGATTTAGAACCGCTCTGGTTCTCTTCGAGAGACCTTCGCCGTACAAATCCCGGCCAGGGCTTCTTTTTCCGTTTAAGCTATTACGACAAAACCATGATTTTAAGTACTGCTATTTTCGCGGGATTTGAGAACATCGCTTATCCAAAATGAGAAGCTCCGAGGCCCAGATCCTGTCCAGACCTTCTATTCCATGATTTCCACTACTTTACCGTGCCACTGGTCTAATTTCTCCTTTAACCGGTTTGCGTAGCCCGTGAAGTAGATAAAGCCCCAGAATGCAAATATTAGGCCTCCTATTAGATCCAGGACCAGATCGAGAAGAGTGTCAAACAATGGATTGGGTGTTGCTAGTGGATCTACTCCTATTGAGAGGGCGGATACTGTTGCAAGGTACTCCAGTATTTCCCATAGAACTCCTATGGCTAGTACGAACAGGATTACAAACAGAGATAACAGCTTTTTAGGAAGCTTTATAGTATCGGAGTGCTCCTCTATAGCTTTTACCACTGAATAACCGACTGCTCCGACCAGGAAAGATCCAAAAGCGTGAAGCACTACATCCCACCACCATAGATTCTGGTAGGGTCCTAGGAATCCTACGGCGTGCATGAGAACTGCAAGAGTTATCCAGAAAGTTATACCTGGATCTGCAGGCACCTTGTAGTCTTTCTCAAGAACTGCAGGTAGAAAGCTGATTGCAAGAGATAGAACTGCGTTCAATATGATGCTGATATTCAGGTTGTAGATGCCGTATACTACCACTAGCCCTATAATTATCTGCATGAGCCTTGAAAGGCGTTTCTTCCATATTTCAGGAATCTCCGGTATCTTGATCTTGAGCTCCATTTCAATCACTCTTCTTGAAATGTTTCTTGTGCCTGAGATATAGCTTGTACAGCAGGCTGAAGAATATGCCTGCTGCAGTTGCTGACATGAACTCCCACATTAGCGCGGGATGACTTACTATAGGAAATGCGCTGTAAGGGCCTAGAAACCATCTTATAATCACCCAGATGGCTGAAACGGCTAGAGTAG
>JAXINT010000160.1:0-8936 GCA_034190605.1 Asbonarchaeaceae archaeon (SeqCode)
AAGGTCTATCCGGAAGAGAGATCGTGGAAAGAGTTCGTGAGTCGCACTCCTATTAGCCGATAGTCTCTACTTCGATCAGTTCTCTTAAGCTCTGTTAATTAGCTCCGGAAAAACCCCTACCCGGACTTTTATATTCTGGCGCATCCAACTAAACCTGTAGGATGCCAAGAGAGACCAAGTTTGAGGGGAAAGTAGAACACCTGCAGATCCTGGACAAGGACGGAGAGGTTGACGAGGAACTTGAGCCAGACCTTTCCGAGGATGAACTCAAGGAGATGTACTGGTACATGATACTTGCCAGAGTATACGATGAGAAGGCTATAAAATTGCAGAGACAGGGAAGGTTCGGAACATATGCTCCGTGTAAAGGTCAGGAGGCGGCGCAGGTCGGAAGTGCTTATGCGATGGATGAAAAAGATGATTGGATGTTCCCTGCTTTCAGAGAGACCGCAGCCTACTTCGTTAGAGGATTCCCGATCTGGAAGCTCACCCAGTACTGGCAGGGAGACGAGAGAGGCTCCGCATTTGAAGAGACGCCTCAGAACTTCATGGTGTCAATACCTGTAGGGAGTCAGGTACCACATGCAGTGGGCGCTGCCTGGGCATCAAAGAAGAAAGGAGACAAGGTCGCAAGTCTGGTGTACTTCGGAGACGGTGCAACTTCTGAGGGAGACTTCCACGAAGGCATGAACTTTGCTGGAAACTTTGAAGTGCCCTGTGTATTTGTATGCCAGAACAACCAGTACGCTATATCTCTTCCAAGAAATGAACAGACCGGTTCAGAGACCCTGGCTCAGAAAGCTTTGGCCTATGGATTTAAAGGTATACAGGTGGACGGAAACGATATACTTGCGATGTGGAAGGCTACAAAGGAGGCGCTTGAAGAGGCTAGAAAGAACAACAGGCCTACAATGATCGAAGCAGTTACCTATAGGAGGCAGGACCACACGACTGCGGACGACGCCTCAAGGTATAGGGACGAGGAAGAGGTAGAATACTGGAAGGAGCGCGATCCCGTTGACCGATTTGAAACCTATCTCAAGGAGAAAGGAATCGCTGACGATGAATGGTTTGAGGAGAAGAAGGAGGAGGCAAGGGAAAAAGTCAGTGAGGCCGTTGATAAGGCCGAGGAGGTTGAAGAACCCGATATATCGGACATATTTGACTACCACTATGAGGAGACTCCTCCGGTACTTGAGAAACAGAAAAAGGATCTGGAAGCAGTTGAAGGAAGCGGAGGTGATGGCTGATGGCTGATAAGATAAACATGGTGCAGGCCCTTAACAGGGCAATGGACGAGGAGATGGATAGAGATGAGGATGTCCTGGTAATGGGAGAGGATGTCGGAGAGGACGGAGGAGTTTTCAGGGTTACTGACGGCCTGCACGACAAGTACGGAGAGGAAAGAGTTATAGACACACCTCTTGCGGAGTCCGGAATCGTTGCAACCGCCCTTGGAATGGCGGTGTATGGTATGAAGCCTATAGCGGAGATACAGTTCATGGGCTTTTCCTACCCTGCTTTCGACCAGATAATAAGCCATGTATCCCGAATCAGGAACCGTTCCCGTGGAAAGTATAACGCTCCAATGGTTATAAGAGCGCCTTATGGCGGAGGAATCCACTCTCCAGAACACCATTCCGAATCTACAGAAGCGCTTTACGCTCATACACCCGGCCTGAAGGTTGTGATCCCTTCCACACCGAAGGACGCCTACGGCCTTCTCAAAAGCGCAATAAGAGATCCTGACCCTGTATGCTTCTGGGAACCAAAGAAGGTCTACAGAGCCATGAAGGAGGAAGTTCCGGAAGAGGAGCATACCGTGGACATAGGAAGCGCTGACATAAAGAAGGAAGGAGAGGACCTCACCATAATCTCCTGGGGAGCAATGCTACACAGGTCTCTGGAAGCGGCAGAAGCAGTTGAGGACGACATCTCTGTGGAAGTAATCGACCTGAGAACCATAAAACCCATGGACTTTGAGACCATAGAGGAGAGCGTGAGAAAGACAGGAAGGGCAGTTATAGTCCATGAAGCGCCTCAGACCTGTGGAGTGGGCGCAGAAATATCGGCAAGGCTTACGGAAGATGACATCCTTCACCTGGAGGCGCCTATAGAGCGCGTTACAGGTTTTGACACGGTATTCCCCATGTACAAGCTTGAATCGAAGTACCTGCCCGACAAGGCCAGGATTGAGAAGGCGGTTAGAGAGGTCTACAACTTCTGAAATCAGCACCACATCTACAATTTTTAGATTTGGAGGGGGCTGATTTCTGTAGGGCCAAAATCTAAATAACTGGAAGCCAAATAGAGAAATTAATGCACTACCTTATCCCCATTATAATGTCGCTCCTGGCGCTTTATGCGTTCCAGCTTTCCTGGCGCATCCTTGAAGAGATGGAGGACAGGGGTAGAAAGAGCCAGGTTGCGCTAGGTTTTCATACACGGGAGATCCTGGAGGACTTCAACACTTTCTATTACAGCGGACTTCTGCTATTAACGGGATTTATATGGTTTTTCCTTGGCGCTCTTAACGGTGTTGAAAACATTCAGACGGTTGGAGAACTTATCGTGCTGACATTTTTCTTGTTCCCAATAGTTGTCCTTAACCGTTGGAAGGAGAGGCTTGTAAAATGACTCTTAATCTACTTTTAAGCCTGGCGGGCCTGGCCTTAAGCGTTCTGGTGCTTGTGTACAGCTACAGGGCAATCCAGAACTTTAAGAACAGTGGAGATGTCACTATAGCGCTTAACATTCCTCACGGAGCTATACAGCGCGGTATAAAGATCATGCTCACGGGATTTCTTGTCCTCGTGGCTTCAATGGTTACCGGAAGGATTGGAAAGGTGCTGGGACTTGCCTTCTTTGAAACCGTGTCCAGGATAGGAGTTCTGTTAGCGCTGCTTAGCATAGTTCTCTTTCTCAGGTCTGTGGCGCTGTCTATAAAGCGATAGAAACCATAATCCTGACCCTTTATAAATACCGGTCTACAACTTCTTTCCATGGAGATGGACAGAAGGCTTTACATGTACCGTGAGAGGCTTTCCGACCTGGCTGAAAGAATAGGCAGAGATGTAGACGCGGTTATAGTGGAAGGAAAGTGCGATGAAAGAGCGCTCAAGAAGCTGGGAATGGAGACAGATATATTCAAGGTAGGTAGATGCAGTATAGAGCCTTTCTGTGAGCGTATCTCGGACATTGCGGAAAGCGTGGTTATCCTCACGGACTTCGACAGTGAGGGAAAGGAGATAAACAAGGAGCTCAGACAGAGGCTTGTAGAGGAGACCGATGTTCTAGGTAGTTATAGAAAAGATTTTGGGAAGCTTATGACCTCTAAGGACAGGTACTGCATCGAAGACCTGAACCCTCTATTTAACTCTCCTTTTGACAAGTTCATCGATGCCGATCTGGACCGTTTGTTTACGCCTCTAGCTTAGCATTCTTTTTAAGGCCGTAACGGACCTCCAGTATCTTACTATCTGCCTTTAAATCACTCTCGATATCCTTATTGTCTATTCCTGCGCCTCCTGTTTCCACCCAGACTAGTTCAGCATCTACGACAGGAGTAAAGCTGTAGAGTTCTTTCTCTTTTTCTCTTTCATCTTTCAGCCTCTCATGTTTCCAGGCTTCTAGACAGTTTATTCGTCTTCGTCCGACCATTCGATCTTGATGTTGGGGACTGCCTTGTTGAAGTGCTTTCTGAAGGATTCCTTGACGTTGTCCACGAACCTCTGTGCTTCTTCAACAATATCATCCATCAGAGCCTGTGCTTCTTTCTCACCCTGTTCTGTCACTTCGTACAGCGCTTCCTTCCCTTCTTCAACCTTCTCCTCGATGTAGTCCTCATCAACTAGCTCGTCAAGAAGCTCCTTTATCTCTTTCTCGTTCATTCCCAGGTATTCGGAAAGACCTGCTACGGTCTTCTTTCCTTTCTTGACCTGTTCTAGAACCACTACCTTGGCTTTCCTTGACTCTTCTGGACCGTGTTTCTTGGACTCGTGCACGTGCAGCCCTCTTTCAGAATCGAACGACCTTTCGCATCTATTACATTCAAATTTTCCTGCCATTCTGATCACAGTAAAGGATTGTGGTCGCTACAATTTAAATGTTTCAGAACTCTGAAGACAAGAGTATTGAATGTAGCTCAGTCTTCCTCCCACTCGACCTTGATGTCGGGAAGGGCATGATCCAGGTGTTTTTCGAACGAGTCCTTTATAGTGGATAGGAACGTCTTCGTCTCCTCTGCGATATCTTTCATGAGCTCCTTGATCTCTCTACTACCTTTATCTGTCACATTATAGAAAGCTTTTTTACCCTCAACCATCTTCTTCTCAAGATATCCCTTGTTAACGAGCTTTTCCAGAAGTTTTTCCATGTTCTCTTCATCCCAGCCCATGACCCGCGCAATACTTCTAACTGACTTCTTTCCCTTCTTTATGAGCTCAAGCACCACCAGCCTGGTCTTCTTCATACCTGTCTTGTGGTGCATCTTGGTCTCGTGGATATGCAGACCTCTCTCTGTATCGAATGTTTTCAGACATCTCCCGCATTCATACTCGCTTTTCTCTGGCATTTTTTACCACTATCTCCTTTTTTGTGAGGGATCAATTTAAACCTTTCTTCGAGCACCTATATACTTCGAAGATCATACCTGCCTAAACGCCCTCTCCACGACTTCGTTAAGCGCTGGATGGATGTGAATCGTGTTCTTGATGTCTGAGATCTTGCCACTTCCATGGCGCATCGCCACGAGAACTTCGTGAAGTATTGAAGAGGCGTGCGGTCCTATTATATGGCAGCCAAGAATATTGCCGTCAGGATCTGCAAGTACCTTTACAAAACCTTCCTCTTTCAACGCCATGCCTCTACCTGTCTTCTTGTAAGGATACTTCCCAACGCTGTATTCTGCGCCTTCCTCCTCTAGCTCCTGTTCCGTCTTTCCTACACCTGAGACCTCTGGATCGGAAAATATAGCGTGAGGCATAGCGGTGTAGTCTGGTTCCTTTTCCTGGTCGAACAGCGCGTTCCTGACCACGTATTCCGCCTCCAGGTTTGCCGAGTGCTTGAACGCCCAGTTTCCTGCAATATCTCCGAGTGCGTATACCCCTTCAACACCGGTCTCAAGAGTTCTATCAGTTTCTACAAAGCCTCTTTCATCTGTTTCGATATCAGTATTTTCCTCCAGTTTCAGGTTATCTGTATTGGGAACTCTCCCAGCTGCTACAAGAAGCTCGTCACCGCTGAATTCCTTTGTATTTCCTTCCTTGTCCTCTGCAGTGACTTTGATCTTGTCCTGTTCCTCCTCCACTTTTGAAGCTTTCAGTCCAAGATTCACATCGTATTTTTCTGAGAACATCTCTGTGAATTTTTCAGAAACTTCTCTGTCTTCCCTCCCTACAAGGCTGTCTCCCATCTCTATTATAGAAATATCCGTGCCTAGAGAGCCGTAGAAATGCGCCAGCTCCGTAGCGATGTAGCCTCCACCAATTATAACAAGTTCTTCAGGTTGTTCCTCAAGCCTCAGCGCTTCCTTAGATGTGATGTAGTCCACTTCATCCAGTCCTTCGATTGGAGGCACCATGGGTCTTGTCCCGGCAGCAATGACTATCTGATCCGCTGTTATCTTTTCTTCGTCGACCTCTATGACCTTGTTATCTACAAATTTGCCCTCTGTCTTGTACAGGGTGTGGTTGTCCGATTTCTTGATTCCGCGCTCTATGGATTCGGCGTCCTCATCCACAGTCTCTGAGACCTCACTCGTTATCGCAGAGAAATCTAGTCCTTCAAAACTGGAGTCTATATGGAACTTTTCGGACTCTTTTATTGTCTTGGCGACATCTGCGTGATGTATCAGCATCTTGGAAGGGATGCAACCTCTGTTAAGGCATGTTCCTCCCATGGGTCCTGGCTCCACTACTGCAACCTGCTTTCCCCTGTTCGCGTACTGTGAGGCCACGGTAAGGCCGGAACCTGCGCCAAGAACTATACAGTCAAATTCTTCCATGTCTGATACACCTCACTGTTCTCTTGTGGCCGGAGGTTTAAAACGGTTTAAGGCTTCAGGGGTTGAAAGTAACAGGGAGGATGCATCAGGCCTAGCTTCTGAAAGCAGTTTCTGGAAAACGCGCCAAGTTTAAAATATCTTCCCTGCGCAGTTCTCTATTATGGAAGAAAAGCTGGAAGACGCGGTTAAGAAGCTGAAGAAGTTTGATTCCGTGCATTCGCTACTGCTGTTCGGGTCGCATGCAAAAGGAGAGGCTGATGAGCAGAGCGATATCGATGTATGTGTGGTGAGCCAGCCTGAAGTGGAGATAGATCTGGATGAAAGGCTAAGGATGGAGCGCGATCTGGACAGGGATATAGACCTTTCTATACTCTCAGAACTTCCTCTGAACCTCCGCCACAGAGTCCTCGTGGGCGGTGAAATCCTCTACACGGAAGACAAGCTCTATATCTTCCAGCTTTTGAAGCAGATTAACCTTGAACTGCCAAAATATGAAAAATTCAGGGAAGAATACCATGAGAAAACTATGGAAGAGGTGAAAACATGAATGTAGATACTGAAAGAATTAACGACAAGATAGATCAGCTCCACAGCTATCTATCACAACTTGAAGAAGATCTGCCCGAAACTGCGGAAGAGTACGTCCGTAACAGGACTACAAGACGTGCATGTGAAAAGGATTTCGAGCTGGCATGTGACACGCTTATAGATATCTGCAACATTATAATCTCAGGATTCAATAATGGCAGGCCTAGGGACAACAGAGAATCGATACAGAGCCTTGTGAAGGAAGACATAATACCGCAGACCCTTGGAAACCGGCTTAAGGATATGAATGGTTTCAGAAACCTGCTGATACATAGATACGGAAAGATAGATCATGAGCAGGCATTTGTTCATCTGGAGTCTGAAACTGGAGATTTTCAAGAGTTTATAGAGCATATTGACAGCTTTTTGGAGGAAATAGGTGAGTAACTATCCAATGACTGAGATAGAAGAGATTCTAAAAGAGGAAAGAGAAGAGCTCAAGGACACCGAGCTCTGCAGAAATGCAACCAATTTCGTAACCTTGCGAGGTAGCAGAGACCCCAGATTTGTCTTTGTAGGAGAAGCGCCTGGAGCAGAAGAAGACAAGCAGGGCAAGCCGTTTGTAGGCCGCGCAGGCAAACTTCTGGACGACTGGATAGAAGGATTAGGTTTTGAAGAATCGGAGTACGCTATCACCAATGTTGTTAACTGTAGACCTCCGGAGAACCGCACACCAACCAAGAAGGAATCCGAGAAGTTCGGGGAATGGCTTTGGAAGGAGCTGGAGGCGCTTGAACCAGACTTCATCTTTCCGCTGGGAAAGACCGCTACCGAGTTCCTCCTACCGAAGACCCGGAACATGCCTTTCCTTAAGGGCGCCTGTTACTCAGCATTTAACTCGGACCACGGCAAGGTAATTCCTCTGCCACACCCCGCCTATGCGCTCAGAAATGGCGGCTTCCCACTGCCTTACGAAGAGATCAAAGAGGAGATGAAGAAGGAACGATCGAAGAAGAGTCTGGAGGATTTTGTGTAAGTTGAAGAAAGGGATGGCTTTTTCCATCACAGTTTTACTGTGAAAATAAGCAGGGTGTTTATAAGGGTCGCTTAACTCTAATTTTTTAGGCTCTAATAGAGTGAGAGGTGCCACTAGTATGGATTACACAGGTTATGTCAGGAAAAAATTGAGTAAGTACGGATATGAGACTATAGAATGGAGATCCAAGGAAAAGAAGGAAAAGGTGAGGAAAAAACATGGAGTAGATCCTAAAGAAATCTTGAAGCTACTCAAGGCGGGCGACTATAAAGAATGTTTCCCTAACCCTTCTCCTAGAGATTATTTTGACTATGAGGAGTCTTTTATAGTTCGTTTAAAGGATAAAAACAGCAAACAGTATGAGGTAGTTTTATATTTCATGGGCGATAAAGTTATTATAGCTACAGCATACTAGGTGACTAAAATGGAAACTACCTATGACAGCAGGATAGATCTTTTAGAAACATATGTTGAGAGGGATGTGGATGCCGGAGATAGTGTTAGGAACGGCAACTGCATTCTCCATCGGTCCTCAGACAGCAGTGTAATCGGTCTGGAGATCCTGAATGCTTCTGAAACGCTTGGATCTTCTACTGATTTCCTAAAGTCTATCGAAGAGGCCAAAATAGTATCTAAATTTTCAGAAGGAAGTCAGGAGGTGTATATAACCCTTAAGACCGGGTCAAAATCCTGTAAAAAGAGATTTTCATTCCCTAAAGCGTCCAGAAGAGCGTTGGTGTGAACAAGAATATCGTCTTCTCAACTCAGAATAAATCTAGACTTTGAACCGTTCCATGAAGCTGTAGAACCAGGAGTTGGCAAAAGCAAGCGGTGAAAATGCACCTACACCGTTCATGAAGATGTCGATCCCGGAGAATATCCTGCCAGGTATCTGGGTCTGCGCTATTTCTATTCCAAGGCCGTAGAGGAATACAGCGCTTAGAAGAAAGAGTTTAGACGAGCTGAAACTGGATGGAAAGCTCAAGGCTGTCAGTACAGCCAGTCCCAGGTAGGCCAGTATGTGGAGGTAGTAGCTGCTGACTCCTGCCGTAGGGACTTTCCCTCCTGCCCCCACGGGTAAGAGAGACTGATGCGCCACGACTGCTGCCAGTATGAATAGCGCTATTCTGGATGCAATCCTGAACATCTTCCGCTCAACCAGTTTGTTAAGCCATTCCATGTATACCAACCACTGGTTGGGATTTGGAGCTTAAACAATTTTTGTATACAGAGGGTTTTTACCTAAACCTATATTTCAAGAACCTCTCCTGCACACAAAGACTGATTTCTACATCAAGCTACTTTTGTATAGGGTTGTAGTAGAGCTGGGTTTCTCCCATGTAGGTCTCTGTCCAGTTGTTCATGTGA
>JAXINT010000050.1:0-8927 GCA_034190605.1 Asbonarchaeaceae archaeon (SeqCode)
TTCTCCAACCACTTCCTCAAGGAAAGGATACAGAACCTGCCAGAATGGAGAGAAGACAGAGAATGAGAAAAGAGAGATTATAGAGGAAAAAACTGGGCTAGAGATATGATGGCTTCCTGACATCTATCAAATGGCCTACAGAAATCTTTATATGCCGGTCCCTCCCTATAACTTTACATGGAAAAAATTGACTCAAAAGCAGTATCCCTGGCAGGAGGTCTCACATGGGCGCTAGCCCTTTTCGTTGGAGGAATCCTGTCCATGTGGATCCCTGGCTGGCAGTCAATGGTTAACTGGATCGGACAGTTCTATGTAGGGTACGGATCTGGTTTCGTAGGAAGCCTTGTAGGCGCTGTATGGGGCTTCTTTGACCTGTTCATAGGGCTGTACGTCTTCTGCTGGCTGTACAACTATTTCCACGAGGGAAGCTGATGACAGGAGGAAGTCCTGGCGTTCCTGGCAGCGGAAGTCTCAGATATTCTGTACGCTATACTCACAGGCTAGACACTTGTGGTTGATGGGAAAGGGCTGGCGCACTAATTAGGGATTAAAAACTACCTAAAACGGGTCGTACGGCCATACATACATAAATAAGGTTTCTGAAAGTTTATAGCCATGGCTGTGTACTGGAACTCCTGGCCGGTTCTAACTGGTATAACCTTCTTTGGCCTTATCTGGACCTATGTGAACGTATATCACTTCTACCCTCTTATAAAATCCTTCTGGGACATAGAGATCGCAACGGAGGACCGGGGTCTGTACGCCAACCACGAGTTGACCCTGGATGAGGAGGACTACCCTGTTATAGATGTGCTACTGCCCGCCTACAAGGAGAGCAGTGTTATAGAAAACGCAATAAGTTCTATAAGGTCTTCCGACTATCCACAGGATCGCCTCAACATAAATGTGCTGGTGGAGCCAAACGACAATGACACTCGAGAGGAGCTCAACAGTATATCGGAAGAATACAGTTTCAGGGAGATCGTTATCCCAAAAGGTTACCCTTCAGATCCGAACAAACCCAGGGCCCTGGACTACGGCTTTGAGATGACCGAGGGCGACATAGTAGGTGTGATAGATGCCGAGGACATCGTGGAGCCCAAGTTGTTCAGAAAGGTGGCTTCAGCGCTCGTTGAGGATGACTACGACTACCTCCAGGGCATACTTGACATGATGAACGAGAACGATGGATGGAGGAACATAATGTTCAGAGGAGAATATGGTTTTTGGTACAGGGTCCTGTTGCCAAGTTTCTACCGATCTGGCTACGCCATACCGCTTGGAGGCACCACAAACTTCTTCCACCGGGAGGTGCTTGAGGAGATAAGTGAGAGACGCATCGAGGAATACGGGGAGGTCTGGGATGGAAAGGATAAAGAGTGGCTGGAGAACCAAGGACTCAAGGGATATGCTCCATGGGATCCGCTAAATGTTACTGAGGACTTTGAGCTAGGTCTCTTCCTCTGGATGGAGGACTACGAAATGGCTCTGATCAACGCAGTTACAATGGAAGAGTCTCCGATCACACTTCCGGACTGGATCGGGCAGAGGACAAGATGGCAGAAAGGCAGGCTGTACACCCTTCTCCAGTACATTGACAGGCCTCCAGAGTCCGCAATGGGTAAGATTCACGCATTTACCCAGTCGGCTCTTCCAAATCTGGCACCTATTAATGCTGCTGGAATCCTGTTTATGATGGTGATAGCTAACATTATAGGATACTCTCCAGCGTTACTTGCACAGGTTATCCTGACAGCAGGTCTTGTGTTCTTTGTGATCTCTCACATCTACCAGGGATACGGCTACTGGATGGCGACCGACAGAAAAGGCTTCAACCGTTATTTCCGGACACTTATCAACTTCCTGAGCTGCATGTTCTACTGGTGGCACCTCTGGATTGCAGAACTCCGCGCCATGAAACAGCTGTATCTTGACGACCTGGACTGGGAGAAGACAACCCACCACGGCAGGAATCTCAAAGAGATAACAGAAGAAGGCACAAGTATGTGACCGGTTAGAGCCACCGACCATGTCACAGGACAGATCCTGGCGGTGGACAGAGGATGGCCGGTGCACTAACCAGCTGAAAACACTATAAATCAGAAATAAGTGACTTTAGGTCATTTTTAAAGCCTGTGAGATCCGACTCATCCTGCATAGCTATTCGCCTGGAGGTCATGCCTTCAATTATAGACAGAACGATTTCAGCGCTCCTTTCAGGCTCTGAAACTTCTCTATCCTCAAGTATCTCTTCCAGCACCTCAAGAAGGGAGTTGTCTATCTTCTTAAACCTGGAGGCAAACTTCTCGTTGAAAGGAGCCTGCGACCGCATCTCGAAGAGCGCCTTTCTGAACTCCCACTTCTCGCTGTCGTCTATACACAGTCCCTTGTCCAGGAAACAGTCCAGCATGTCCTCGGAATCCCTTGAGAGACAGCGCATGTCCTCTTCCAGCCTCTCAACAAGGTGGTCCAGGAAAGAGATCATCAGATCCTCCTTATCATCAAAATGGTGGTATAGCAGTGATTTTCCCTTGTCGAACTCCTCCGCAATCTTCTGCATGGAAAGGTCAGCATAGCCATGGCTGCAAAGCGCCCTGTAGGTTGCTTGCATTATCTTTTCCTGGGTTGTTTCTTCGGACACCATACTGACCGAATGTTCAGTCACATATTTAAATCTGGGTGGGGAAAAACCAACCAGAGATGAAGCTCTCTCTGTGTAAAACTCTGACACTGGCTGTGGCTATATTGGTGCTGCCTGCAACTGCTGCAGCGGTTGTAAAGCCCGATATAACTTTAGACAATATACAGCCCAGTCCTTCCTCTCCAGGAGACACTGTAAAGATTACTGTACTAGTATCGAACGATGGAGACCAGAAGGCTAGCTTTCAACCGCTTGAAATAGAAACAACCGAATCCGTTAGCGTTATAGGAACAACCTCTAGCTTGAAAGAGGGATTCTCACTCTGTGGAGGATGCCAGAAGATCGGAACAGTCTATGTAAAAATAGACCAGACAGCAGAGACAGGCACATACCCTATAGACATATCTGTAAGCGAATCTGGTGCAAAATACACTGAGAAAGCCGAGTTAGAGGTTGAAGGCAAGCCTAACCTGGTGATAGATACTGAAGAAATCCATATAGTTCCTGAAGTCTATTCAAGCTTTGATATAACTGTGAAGAACATAGGTACCGGTAAAGCTACTGAAACTGTTCTAGATCCTGATGCAGAAGAATTTTCCGTACTTCCTCCAAGTATAGAGTTCGGCATAGTCCAGCCAGGGGAGAGAATTACAGAAACCGCGCAGATAGCAGCTAGCGAGGAAGTGAAAGCAGGAATAAAAAACATACACTTCCAGCTGAACTACAGATACGACAATAACGAGACTAGTAAGAAAGTTAAGATACCTGTTAATGTGAAAGACAAGGCAGAGATCGCTATAGAGACTTTAGAATCTGACACATCAACCATAGGCCAGCCTTCAACTATAACCATGGAGATAGAGAACCTGGGTCCAGGAGAGGCCAAGAGGATCTCCTCCACCCTGAACTGTGATAAAGCAGAGATAAGAACCGGTAGAAGTTTTGTAGGTCAGCTTGAGGACGACGAATCCGTGCCCATGGTATTTGAAATAGTTCCCAGGACATCCAGTACCGAGTGTACTGCAGAGATATCCTACCATGATAGTCAGAAACACACGCTTCAAGAAACAATAAATATACATGCAGAAGCTTCCTCCAACACTTTCGTCTACGTAATAATAGTTCTGGCTCTTGCAGGAGCAGGTATATACTATTGGAGGAGGAAGATACAAGATGAACTCGCAGAAATATAAGTTCACCTGGCTTCTTGCCAAGAGAGACATATTAGAAGACAAGAGGATTTCCCTTATAGTAATAGCAATGCTCAGCTTTTCCTTCCTCAACCTAACATTCTTCCCAGCTTTCATAAACGGACTGAGCAACACATTTACCTCAAACATAATCCAGACACAGACCGGTCATGTCCTGATAGAAGCAGAAGAAGGCAGACTTAAAAACGCTGATGCTATTGTAAAGCAGGTCAAGAGCCTGAACAATGTAAAAAACGTGGAAAAAAGATTAAGCTTCTCCGCGAAACTCGAACACCGCAGTAATGCTGTTACAGCACAGGTTTTTGGTACTGACAACATGTTTGAACCTGTTTACGGGCCGGAACTAATCTCAGGGAATCTGATAGGACAGACCGACACGGGAAAGATACTTCTAGGGAAAGCTCTGGCCGAGGAAAGCGATGAGGTATCAAGCGCCGAAGGACTTGAAGTAAATAGGGGGAGAGTGATAAGTTTGAAAACCGACAATACAACCCGGGACATGAAAGTTGAGGGCGTGCTTGGAAAGCCAGGACCTTCGCCTCTATCCCGGCAGTCTTTCATTTCCTACGAAGAAGCAGAGGATATTTTAGATGCCAAAGATGAGGCTAGTTCAATAAAGGTACTGGTAGAAGACAGCATAACACCAGAGGAGTTCAAGAAAAGGCTGCAAAGGCTTAATACTAGAGGAGAGATTAGAACCTGGAAAGAGGTATCTGACTTCGGAGGTAATCTACAGCAGACTTTTGCAATAGTGACACTGGTGGTGTCCGTGGTCGGCATAATTATAGCAGTGACCTCAGTAGGTGTTGTGATATTTATAAACAGCAGCAAGAGGAAGAGGGAGATGGGGATTATAAGGGCTATAGGGAGTGAGAGCGGTCAGGTTCTTCAGATCTTCCTCCTTGAAGCACTGATATTCGGTGTGCTGGGAACACTGGTGGGCGGAGGAATAATGATCGGTGTGGACAGATATCTGGCTGTTAACCCTATACAGGCACCTATAGGAGTTATATCCACCGAGCTAACAACAGAGTTACTGTTTACCAGGAGTGTATGGATGGTGGTGTCGGCACTAGTAGCTGGTTTCCTGCCTGCATACCTGGTTTCCAAACAAAGCATAATAGACGCAATAGAATCAAGATGACAGACAAAGCAATAGAATGCCGGGATCTATGGAAGATCTACAAGATGGGAGACATAGATGTAGAAGCATTGAAAGGTGTTGACCTGGATATAGAGAAAGGAGAATTCGTCTCTATCATGGGTCCTTCCGGATCAGGTAAGTCCACTCTCATGCACCTTATAGGCTTGTTGGACAACCCTACAAGAGGAAAGATCACTATTGATGGTACAGACACTTCTAAATTAACTGACAGGCAGAAGTCAGCCTTTAGATTGAAGAAGACAGGTTTTGTGTTTCAGTTTTACTCTCTCCTATCAGGTTTCAAGGGCTACGAAAACGTATACCTTCCCATGTTGCTTGCCGGTACCGAACAGAAGGACGCCATCCAAAAAGCAGTTCAGGGGCTTAAAGAAGTTGGGCTAGGTGATAGGTTGAAACACAAGCCTAATGAGCTTTCAGGCGGTCAGAGGCAGAGAGCGGCTATAGCCCGAGCTATCGTTAATGATCCGGACATCATACTTGCTGACGAGCCTAACTCCCAGCTTGATACAAAGACTTCAAAGCAGATCATGGGTCTTTTCAGAAAGCTCTCGGAGAAAGGCCACACAGTCATAACAGTAAACCATGAGAGAGAACTGGGAGAGATGACAGACAGGCTGATCTGGCTGGAGGACGGCAAAATCAAGCGGAATTGACAGTTTAATATGCTAATAGCCTGCACTTTCTACAGTGAAACCTGTGGAAATCTACTTAAGATACCGGATAGCCGCACATCTTCCTGAACACTTTTATACCAGCAGGAACAGTTTGCAGGATATCTCTCAGTCCACTTCTGGAAGAAGATCCTGGCGGAGTAGGGGTCAAATGACCTGGTTTCTGTAGAGAAGGTTTCTGTAGAGAACCGTTGATTCTGATATTTCGTGGGCTGTCCAGCGGCAACTATTTACTTTCTAAAATTAAAGCCTTTACTTTCTAAAGTAAAAGCGAGAGAGGTTGTAGGTGGAAAATATAAAAGTATAGGGGATAAGGTATGTCCTGGTCAGTAAAATGGTTGAGAAAAAGTACGACGTGGTTATCGTTGGAGGAGGGATCACCGGGACAGCGCTGTTCTACATGCTGGCAGAATACACAGATGTGGAGAGGATAGCGCTGGTGGAGAAATACAGCGAAGTAGCAGCAGTAAACTCGCACCATACCAATAACAGCCACACATTACACTATGGAGATATCGAGACTAACTATTCTCGGGAGAAGGCGGAGAAAGTTAAGGGCGCTGCAGAGATGGTAGCAAACTATGTCGAAGAGAACGGAGGACACCTGTTCAACAAGACAAAGAAGATGGTTCTGGGTGTTGGAGAAGAAGAGGTTAAGAAATTGGAGGAAAGGCACAGTACGATCAAGGATTTATTCCCTGACCTCTACAAGGCGGACAGGGAAGATCTAAAAGAAATTGAGCCCAATGTTGTCAAGGAAAGAGACCCTGAAGAGGATGTCATGGCTCTTGTATCACCTCACGGATATGCTATAAACTATAAAGCGTTAGCGGAGTCTTTTGCAAAGAAGGCTGATGAGCACGACAGCCATACAGACCTCTACCTGGGTGAAGAGGTGCTGGATATAGACAAGGAAGGAAACTATATGGTTGAGACTGAGGACCATACCTTAAACTCAGATGCAGTGGTTGTATCTGCAGGTTCGCACAGTCTGGAGTTTGCGCAAGACCTAGGATACGGCGAGCACCTTTCTGTACTTCCAACACAGGGAGATTTCTGGAAAGCGGATAAAGCGTTGAACAACAAGGTATACATGGTTCAGATGGATAAGCTTCCATTTGCAGCGGTACACGGAGACCCTGACGTGGTAAATCCGGATCAGACAAGGTTTGGACCTACCGCCAGAGTGATGCCTGTACTGGAGAGGAGAAACCTGAAAACCTTTATAGACTTCTTCAAGGTGTTCAAGCCAACACCCTCTACTCTGGCCACTATCTTTAATATTGTGGCGGACTGGGACATCTTCAAGTTCATTATGCGAAACTTCGTGTACGACATCCCTGTAATAGGGAAGTGGGAGTTTATGAAAAACGTCAGAAAGATCATACCTTCGATGGAGATGAGCGACCTGGAGCACGGTACAGGTCTTGGAGGGCTCAGACCTCAAATCATAGACACAGAGAAAAAAGACATGGTCATGGGGGAGGCTAAGATCGTTGGAGACGACATAATATTTAACATGACGCCTTCTCCAGGCGCATCCGTGTGTCTGAAGAACGCGGAGAAGGATGCAGAGAAGGTCGTAGAGTTTCTTGACGGAGAATACAGCTTTGATCGGGACAGGCTGGAGGAGGATCTCAAAACCTGAAAGAAAGCTCTGGATACAGGGTATAAGATGCCACCGTAAAATTTCAAAAATTAAAGTATTGGACGGAGTTTCATAAAAAAATACTGAAAGGTGAATCAAAAATGGAAGACTATTCAGAAGTTCAGAAGCGATATGAGCCAGGGAAAGTTGTTGTAGCTGGTGCAAACGGAAAGGTGGGTAAGAAGACGCTGAAACATCTTATGACAGAGCCAAAGGTCAGCGAACTAGTTGGCATAGTCAGGACAGAGGAGAAGAAAGAAAAGCTGGAGCACGAGATAAGCGCATACAGGGAGAGGTCTCCGACACAGAACTATACAAGGCCAAGAATAGCTGTAGCAGATCCAAACAGTGAAATCGATGAGAGGTACAGGGAGGCTATAGCAGAGGCAGAGGTGTGGATAAACTGGAAAGGCCTGAGCATGGAGAGTCTTAGGAACAGCACCGACAGAAAGCTGTCAGATATTGCGGAAGAGAAGGGAATGCAGGAGAGAGATCTACTCCTTGGGAAGAACCTTGAAATAACACTGGACGATGCGCAGATGGCTTTCGACCATTCTCCTAACACAAGCTATATCGTGGGAATAAATCCAGTAGACGTGCTGGTCCGGAGCGTGCATAAATACAGGGAGGAAAAGGCAGAAAAAGGGAAATACCATGGAGAAAACGATGGCAACAGTGTCCTGTCAACTGGAGCACAGATGGAATATCAGAGACTTAACAAGCTGATGGCAAAACATCTTGAAAGTGAATTTGACCAGCATCTGAGCTTTGACAAGGCCAACGGGATGGCTATAGGAGAACACGGGGACAACGTGGTGTTCTACAATTTGAGCCTGGGCGGTGTGAGCGCGGAGGACTACCTGGCAAAGAAGTACAGCATGCACGGGAGCAATAATCCGAGAGAAGATGCAAGAGAGGCTGTGGAAGAAATATACGAGAAGGTTACTACAGAAGCGATATTTTTGAGAGGTAAGACAGGAGACACTCCTTATATAGGTCCTTCAAAGGTTAGTTCAGATCTGGCGCAAAAACTTCTCTCAAACGGTGGAAAGGAGAACACCAGTGTCTGCACCTACCACGAGGAGTACGGTCCTTGGAGGGATGTGGCCATGACCGTTCCTACAGAGATCGGGAAGGACTATGTAGAGCCTATAGAACTGGAGTTCATAAGTAATCCCGAGTTGACAGAGGAGCAGATGGAGGTCCTGGACAGCGCCGTGGAGCACCTGTCAGAAGTCAATAAAAGGGCCGATGAACTGTACCAGCAGTGGAAGGAGGAGAAGTTTGGTAAGCGGTGGTAGTCTGATTTCCATTATCTCCGAAAAATTATCCAGAATTTTAAATATTTCCCTCTCAAAGTCAGGTTACGAAGTGATTCAAGGACCGGTTCAGGTCGAACCGATCACTAGAATTGGCGTGGGTTCGAATCTATGATTCGAATCCCGGTCGGGTTACGCTCCGACAACGCAACAGCCCGCCTCTGGCGGGCACCGGGTTCTGTCGAACCCGGTATGTCCTGCCAACTGGGACGCCAGTTGGACCCGTAGCTTAGCTAGGTTAGAGCGCCACGCTGATAACGCCTGCCGTAGCA
>JAXINT010000111.1:0-8799 GCA_034190605.1 Asbonarchaeaceae archaeon (SeqCode)
AGAAGATCTCAGGTCCTTTTATGGATATGAAATTGGCGTTGGTCTCGTTTGCTACTGCTTTAGCAAGCATGGTCTTTCCTGTTCCTGGGAGACCGTAGAGAAGCAGTCCTTTTGGAACATCTATACCCATGTTCTTGAACGCCTCAGGGTTTTTCAGAGGCCATTCAACCATCTCCTTCAGCCTCTCCTCTATCTCCTCAAGACCTCCGACATCCTCCCAAGAGACTTTAGGAGTCTGAACTAACACTTCTCGCATTGCTGAAGGCTCCACAAGTCTTACGCCGTCCTTCATGTCGTCCATAGATACTACGAGCTTGTCCAGTAGTTCCTCATTAAGCTCATCGTCCTCCAAGTCTACTCCGGGCAACACTCTCCTTAAAGTCGTCATTGCCGCCTCCTTACACACTGCCTCTATATCTGCACCTACATATCCATGCGTGACATCTGAAAGCTCCTCGATGTCCACTTCATCCTCCAGAGGCATGTTCCTTGTATGTATCTGGAATATCTCCTTCCTGCCGTCTCTGTCCGGCACTCCTATCTCTATCTCTCTGTCAAACCTTCCAGGCCTTCTCAATGCCTCGTCTATGGCATCAGGCCTGTTGGTAGCAGCTATAACTATTACATTCTCCCGTGGCTCCAGGCCATCCATTAGTGAGAGCAGCTGTGAGACCACTCTTTTTTCAACCTCTCCCTGTCCATCGCTCCTTTTCGGAGCCAGTGAGTCGAGCTCATCTATGAATATTATTGCCGGTGAATTGTCCCTTGCTTCTTCAAATATGTCTCTAAGCTGTTTTTCTGACTCTCCGTAGAACTTGGAGTTATGCATTAGAGTCAGGCCTGCGGAAAAGCTGTCATGTTCGGCTGTGAAGTCGTAAAGCTCCGTTTCTCCTTTTTCTTCTATTTTTGTTACTTCTTCCCAGGCTATATCCTCACGCTGAAGTTTTTCCTGTTCTTCTTTTACAGCTTTGTTTACCACGCCGTTTCTCTCTGCTATATTGTAGAGCCTCTCCATCGCATGTTTGGTGAAGTTGTTGTCGTTATAGATGTAGTAGTCGTGGTTCCTGTATTCTTTGTAAGGGAGTTTGTCGCGAAGTTCTTCTACCAATGCTTCAGGTCTGGGAATGTTCTCATGTTCTTTCCTACGCTCCACTTCCCGTATCTGCTGCATCTTTTCAAATTTCGGACCTTTATCTGAGATCTCTGCAAACTTTCTACGCCCCTCAAACCCTCTTACCACCAGTTTGTGCATCATTCCTTTTGGAGTCTCATGCTTTCTGATGGCTGTAGAGATATCTAATTTGATCTGCATGAGTGTCTGCAGCTCCTGGAGGAAGGATCGATCCTTACTGTACAGATAGGGGGAGGGATAGTCTATATCTCCGGCCTTGGATATCGAGACGGTTCCATCTCCTTCCATATAGCCTTTGACAAACGCCTCTATCTCTTCTTTCGGCAGTTTGTAGAAGTAAGAGGGGATGGTAAGCTTGTCCTGATATGAGAATCCAATAAGTCTGAGGTATTTAACCAGGAGTGTGGAGTATATCACAACACGCATATCATGTTCTCCAAAATGTTCTATGTCAAAAAGCTTTTTGGAAAGTTCTCTGAATCTCTTTTTGAGCCTTGGCTCTGAGTTTGCAAAGGTTATACCGTCACCTTTCCTATGTATGGATCCTTCCGAGACGATAAGCCCTAGAAATTCCAGAAGTTCTTTGGAACTCTCTTCGGGTAGTTTTAGGAAGTTGCTTCTATCGAGGTTATGGCTTTGTAGCGAATATCTACCTTCTTCTTCCACCAGGTTCTCTATGTCTTCTATACGGAACTGGCGGCTTTTCTCCTCGGTATCAACTTGATTGATGCGGGCAACAAAGTCGCCTTCTTCCAGATCTTCTGTTCTTTTCCACACAAACTCTCCGTTACGATAGGTGAGGAAGGGCTGGTTGGTGGAGACTGTGTAGCTGTTTCCGTCACCAAGCTCTACATTATAGGCTGGGGCTTTAAGCTTGGTGGCGTGAGTTATCTGTGTTTTAACAACTTCACCGTTCTGGAAGCCCCAGGTATTGATTGGGTTGTCCAGTTCCTTAACTTCTGTATCTCCCATATGCTCTGTCTGGCCTTCAGAATCAAATATCTGCTCAGCTGTGATACATCCTTCAGGGTTGGTTAGTATCTGTGTATCAGGACCTACGCACATTATTTCCGGACCTTTTATGGAGTTGAAGTATGCGTCTGCTTCGTTAGCAACAGCTTTAGCAATCAGGGTCTTTCCTGTGCCCGGAGGACCTCTCAAAAGCACTCCTGAAGGTGCATCTATACCCAGTTGCTGGAAGACCTCCGGATGCTTGAGAGGGAGCTCTATCATCTCTCTGACCTTCTCTATCTCGCTGTCAAGCCCTCCGATATCTTCGTAAGTTACCTCGGGCACTTTAGGTCTGGCCTCTCCTTTAGCCTCGGTTGCCTGTTGCTTAACCTCTATGTCTGTAGCCTCTGTTATAATGACCGGTCCCTGTGGGTTCGTCGAGACAACCATGAGCTTTGTGTCCCCAAGTCCGAACCCGCTGAAGAACTCGTCCATGTCAAACATGTCTTCAAAGAAGGATCTCCGCCTCTTCCTACCAGATCCTGGCGCTATTATATCTTGACTTGTAACAGGCATGTTCTTGAGACTTCTCTTGAATATTGAGGGGTTGGATACCTGTATGATTACTCCTTCTTCGGCAGGTGCTAGAACAACCTTCTTCGCTTCCTTTATCTCGGATCTAGAAACTTCGACCTTTTCACCAAGACTTGTACCGGCGTTCTTCCTTATGTATCCGTCCATACGGATTATCCCTAGCCCTGCGTCCTGAGGCAGGCTTCTTGCAACCCTTGCAGCTGTCTGTCTCTTTCCTTCTATATTTACGACATCGCCCTCCCTTATGCCTAGATCCTCCATTACTTTTGAATCTATACGAACTATACCAGAACCTATGTCTTCCTGCCTTGTAGAGGGTACTTCTCCCACCCTCAGCTTCACCTTGCTGTCATCTCCGTCATCCTTCTCTGGCTGCGGCATTTCCGTTCCACCTATCTGCGATCTCTATTTTTTAGAATTTCACAGAGATAGTCATTTGTAGGAAAAGGTTTTAAAATTGTTGGTCTCTTTCCATCCGGATCTTTCTATTGATAACTCCTACAACTGATAAAAGCTTTGGGACAGAAAAGAGAGATGTATGGAAGGAGAGATAGAGATACCGGCCAGGCTTGAGATGGGATGTAGCTCCCTCGATGAACTCTTGAACGGAGGGATAGAGGAAGGAGCCATAACCAATGTGTACGGCAAGTCAGGGACAGGCAAGACCAACTTCTGCGTCCAGGCAACCGCCCGCTGCCTTCAGAAAGGAGGAAAGGCGGTGTTTGTAGATACTGAAGGCGGCTTCTCACCTGAGCGCTTCCTTCAGATCATAGACGATAAATCTCTACTTGATAACCTTCTAATGATAGAGCCAACGACTTTTGAGGAGCAGAAGGATGCTTTCAAGGAGCTAGAAGATGTTGTAGAGAGGGAGGATCCCGACCTGGTTGTCGTGGACTCCCTTGTAGCGCTGTACAGGCTGAAGCTCCAGAACGATGATGCTCCTGAGATAAACCAGGAGTTCTCCAAGCAGCTCTCAATACTCTCAAAGATAGCTCGGCAGAACGATCTTCCTGTTCTCGTAACCAACCAGGTCTACTCTCAGTTCGACTCGGACGAGGTTGAGCTAGTAGGCCGAGATATCCCCACATACTGGTCCAAGTGCCTTCTGAAGCTGGAGAAGGTGGGAAAGAACTATCGAAAGGCGGTTCTTAAAAAACATAGATCCAGGCCTGAAGGATTGGAGGCAACATTTTCGATAACCTCCTCAGGACTTGAGTCGAGAGAGGAGAACGAAGTGGAACTGTTCTAGGAGATTCCTTTTCTAGTCCTTTGTAGGGCAGTTAGGATCCAAACAAAGAATCCAGGGCCGATTCCCCTTGCTTATGACCTTGATCTTCGGAGTCTTGCATTCATCGCATTCCTCTTCAGTTGATTCAATCTTTCCGTTGCCTGGTAAGGGATAGCTGTTCTGGCAGTCCGGATAGTTGCTGCATCCCACGAACCGCCCGTTCTTTGTGCTAATCTTCTTTAATTTTCCGTCACACTGATCACAGTCACCTAACTGTCTCTCCTTCTTCTTTGTCCGATCCACGGCGTCTACCAGCTCTTCCCCGATTTTGTCCTCTTCCTCTCTGAACTTTTCAAGCAGTTCCTGTAGAGTCTCCCTAGCCTCTTCCAGCACATCCTCCCTGGAAATATCTCCTTCTCTTATTTCTTCTAGCCTTTCCTCAAACTTTCTTGTAAGCTCCTCTGATAATATATCCCTGCAGTGGTTTTCAAGCGCCTTCACCACGGACATTCCTAGGTCTGTTACCTCTATAGGCCTGCTCTTGATGTATTTCCGGTTGTAGAGCGAATCTATGGTAGGTGCTCTTGTAGCCTTTGTACCCAGACCCTTTTTCTCAAGCTTGGACACAAGAGAGCTCTGGGTGTACCTGTTAGGAGGCTGTGTCTCCTTATCTTCCTTCTCTAACTCCTCCACATCAAGCTCTGCACCTTCCTCCAAGTCAGGGAGGCTGATGTTCTTTGGCTCCATGTAGGGGCTGTAAAGGTCGTACCAGTTCCTCTTCAGCGTCTTCTTACCCTGCGCGCTGAACTTCTCTCCTTCCACATCCAGGGTTATCTCCATCTTCTGCCTTACAGCAGCCTTTCCAAAAGTAGCCAAGAACCTCTTTACGATAAGGTCGTATACCTTTCTCTCCTGTTTTGAAAGCTTCTTCCCAGGATTCAGACCTGTTGGATGGATCGCAGGATGCGCCTTGTCCTTCTTCTTTCCGTTGTTCGGACTCAGGTTGTTCTTTCCAAGCACCCTTTCGGCCAGCTCCCTGTACTTGTCCTGTTTCTTGAGCCTTCCCAGTATGTTGCTGTACCCTATACTGGCGGGAAGCCTCTGGCTGCTTGTCCTGGGATAGCTGATAAGGCTGTTCTCGTAGAGGTTGTGCGCAAGCTGCTGTGTCTTCTTTGGAGGTATCCCGTGCTTGGAGTAAGCTTCCTTCTGCAGATCTGTGAGGTTGAAGGGATTTGGAGGATAATGCTTGTACTTCTTTCTACTGATATCTGTAACCACTGCTCCCTCTCCTTCACACTTCTCAACCACATCTAGAGCAACTTCTTCCTCCCAGAACTTTCCTCTTGCATGCTCTGCCTTCAGACCGTTTGTATGCAGGTACAGCTCCCAGTATGGTTCCGGTTCAAATTCCTGGATCTTTTTTTCTCTCTCAGCAGCGATCTTCAACGCAGGACCCTGAACTCTACCTGTTGAAAGACTCTTGTACCTTCCCTGACTTTTTACAGCTATCATTAGAGCTCTTGAAAGATTTATACCGTAGTACCAGTCAAGCACATGCCTTGTAAGTCCTGCCTCTGTCTGTCCTCTGTCAAACTCGTTAAGGTTGTCGAATGCATTTTTGAGCTCGCTTTTTGTAAGTGTGGAGAACTTCATCCGTTCTATATTGCCCTCGGAGCCGTTACAAGCCATTTTTATAACGGAGAAACCTATAACCGACCCCTCTATATCAAAGTCGCATCCGTTGATAAAATGGTCCGCCTCTTTTCCCTTGTCCTTCAGGTTCTCAACGTATTTCTCCATGTAGTCCGCAGAGTCGTTCTCCTCGTATGCAGGGACCCACTCCACGTCAAAGACAGGATATGTCCACTCCCCGTCCTTCTGCTTTAAGTTAAACACGTGTCCAACCGCTGGAGCTATCACGACCTCTCCTTTATCGGTATCTATCCTGTAGTTCTTGACTCCACGGTTCTCCTCCACGGAGTAGTCTCCTATGGCGTGCGCTATCTTTCCCGCCACCTTTGGCTTCTCCGCAACCAAGAGAGTGGTCCCCATAAGACAACTTTTTCAGAAACAAAGTTTTAAAAGAGAGAATGGTTAGTATGCGTCCTACTCTTTCTCCTCTTCTTCCTCTTCCTCAGGCTCTATGTACTCCTGCCCACCCATGTAGTCCTGGAGAACTTCCGGAATCTTTATCCTGCCGTCCTCAAGCTGGTTCTGCTCCATTATCGCACACATGGTCCTCTGTGTCGCCACTCCTGTAGCGTTCAGCGTGTGTACCGTTGGATTGTCGTTCTCCTGATCGCGCATCCTGACTTTAAGCTTTCTGGCCTGGTAGCTGGTGCAGTTGCTGCAGGATACTAGCTCCCTGTAACGATCCTGCGCAGGGAACCAGGCCTCTAGGTCGTACTTCTTTGCGGCGTTGTCGTTCATGTCTCCTGTACAGACATTGACAATCCTGTAATGGAGGTTCAGATCCTGAAACAGTTCCTCCACGTTAGCCATCAGGTCTTCAAATATATCCCAGCTTTTCTCTGGCTTGCAGAATATATACTGCTCAACTTTCTCGAACTGGTGCACACGGAAGATTCCCTTCGTGTCCTTCCCATGACTACCAGCTTCCTGCCTGAAGTTCGTGGACAGTCCAGTGTATTTCATGGGCAGATCTTCTGGCTCAAGTATCTCATCGAAGTGGTAGGAGGCCAGAGTCTGCTCCGAAGTAGCTATCAGGTACCAGTCCTCTCCTTCAATCTTGTATAGCTGGTCCTCAAAGTCCTCAAGCTCGGCTGCAGCGCTCATTGCTTCGTGCCCAAGAATATAGGGTGTCTGCATAGGGGTGTAACCTTCCTCTATAAGTTTTTCCAAAGCCCATTTCTGCAGCGCAAGGTTCAACATCACGAGATCTTTCTTTAGATAGTAGAACCTTGAGCCTGTAACCTCTCCAGCCTTTTCTGTATCCGCCAGATCCAGCTGCTTTACAATATCCGCATGTGGCACGACTTCAAAGCCCTTATCAGGCTTTTCTCCGTACTTCCTGACCTCCTTGTTGTCCTCCTCGTCCTCTCCTTTCGGTACAGAGCTGTGGAGAATGTTTCCAACCTCGTAGCGCACCCTGTCTCTTTCCTCTTTAAGCTGTTTCTCCTTCTCCTCCAGGTCTTCTATCTCCTGATTCACCTGTTTCATCCGCTTTATCTCTTCTTCCGCATCTCTTCCTTCCTTCTTCAGCTCTGCTATCTTGTCTGATACGACATTCCTCTCATGCCGGAGATCGTCCGCCTTCTGAAGTGTCTCTCTCCACTTCCTGTCAAGCTCCACGACTCTGTCGACTTTCTCAGAATCTTTTTCCCGCCTCTCCTCGGATTCCTTGATCTTCTCCGGTTCCTCTCTGAATCTCTCTATTGATAGCAAGCGCCACCACCCTTTCAGCAGAAATTTTTTGAAATGGAATGCTTTTAAATATAGGAGTGTATGTTTCTATCTGCGCTGATTCTACCTAAGAACATTCCTTATAGTCTTTCTACCTCCTGAAGCAGGTCTGCCTTTTTCTGCTGCATATGTTATCTTTCCGTCTACACAGGTCAGGGAGTACTGGTTCACGAAGTCAAACTTCTCCCTCTCCTCCTCTCCGACCACTACAAACTCATTCTTCCCGTCTCCTGCAACATATACCAGCTTTCCATCCAGGTTCCTTATCGAATACCTTGATATATGGCTGTACCTCTTCTGTTCTTCACCTCCTATTACAATGAACTGCGCATCTTTCTCTATAGCTTCAAATGCAAGCTCTCCGTTCACTTCTTTAGGCTGTCCAGATCCGTAGTAGTCCTTTATCTCTCTGTCTCCGTGCACAACGAACTGCTGGCCTTCATCCCTCACAACATAGGCTGGCCTGCCGTTGACATCCTTTATACCTCCAAAAGCAGGGTTTACCACGTCATACCTCTTCTTTTCCTCACCTCCTATTACCACGAACTGTTTTTCTCCTTCTGAGGCTATGTATGCCAGTTTTCCGTCTACAGATGTCAGGACATCCACGTTGTCGTATCTCCTCCTCTCCTCGTCTTGATATACCACGAACTGTTTTTCTCCTTCTGAGGCTATGTATGCCAGGTCTCCCCCAACCTCTCTGCAGGTCTCAACATCCTCATACTTGCGTATCTCTTCACCATTCCATACAAGGAACCGTTCTCCTCTCTCTGCAGCAATGTAGAATAGCTGTTCATCCACTAGGACCAGAGAATGAGGGTTTACGAACTGGTAGCTCTTCTGCTCCTCTCCCTCAACCACCATGAACTGATCTCCACCTTCCTCCACAGCATATGCAAGCTTCTCCTCTATAGGAGGCTCCCAGAAAACATAGTCATACCTCTTCCGCTTCTCTCCATCCTGGACCACGAACCACTTTCCGCTCTCCTTTGCCGAATAGCAGACGCTTCCTCCAATCTTCTTTGCGGGTAGAACGTTAGGATAGCGCTCCAGTTCTTCTCCATCGTGCACAACGAACTTCTTGCTGTCTTCCTGCGCCACATATGCAAGCTTTCCGTCTATCTCTGTCGGAGAACTGCACCAGGGATACCTGTCTATCTTTTCTCTTCCATGTATTACATGCATCTTCATGACCTCTAAAAATTGGATTTTTTCTTGATCTCTATATGAAGTAGTCCAGAGAGATTAGCACCAGTCCTGCTACAAGTGAAGCTATTTCAGCGCCAACCGGTTCTGCACCAGATGCTGAAAGCAGCGCTGTCAGTCCACCTCCTGTAATAGCAGATCCTAGCATTGAAAGCACTCCTAATTCATCATCGAAATGCATCCATATCCTTCCAATGCCTCCTCCAGGCTTCTTATCACTGTCCTCTCCATTCTCCTTTGAGTCCATACTACAAACTATACC
>JAXINT010000049.1:0-8324 GCA_034190605.1 Asbonarchaeaceae archaeon (SeqCode)
AGCTAACCGACTCCTGGCCTGACACTAGATCGCGTGGTTTTTTAAGAATGCAGTGTGGCGCACTCGTTACGCTGAGTGAACGCAACAGCCGGTTGCTGCGCAACCAACTTCTGATCCGGATTAATTCGTTGTATAACCTTTTGAACGCCGTAGAGTGTATGTTTTTACAGATATTCTCTGTAACCGGGTCCGGACCATACCCTCATACCGAAATATTTATAAATGTTTCCTCTATAATTGTTATTGGCAAGTACAAAAAAGGTGTTCTCTATGAGTGTCTCCAATAAACCTGTTGAAAACCGGCTTGAATTGGATTTCAGCAGTATTACTGAGAGGTACGGCATAGGTATGGAGGAGGAGCGCGAAGTGTTCTCAGAAGGAGATTACCGCTGGACAGAGTTCTGGAAGGACAACGATACTTCTCCCCCGCTTTACCACGGCACCAGGTCAGTTAATAGGGAGGGAATATTGGAAGAGGGTCTAAAACCTTCTAAGAGCGATTGGGCGAACGACTACTTGGAATATCTGGAGAGTGTGCTGGATAGCTATGATATTGCTAGCGGCGAGACCGACATGTTTGGGAGAGACAATGAGGAGAGGTTCCGCGAGCTCCATTTGGAGCCTATAAAAGATAAACAGGCCAGAGATACAAAGCTGTTGTTTCTTACCTTTGATCCGGCAAAAGCAGTTTCCTACTCCAAGAACGCTCCCGAATATCTAGTGGATCTAAAAAACGCATATAATCGGGCTATGGAATTTATAGATGATGAAGAATCTATTTCAAATCTAGAAGATCGATATAAGGAAATAGAGGAAAACTTAGAGGCGGCTAAAGAATCTGAACCTATGATAATAACTGTAAAAACGGATCTAGACAGACTTGATCCTTTAGAACCGGAAAAGTCAGATCTGGAGTGGTTCCTGGATCGAGAAAAATTCGAGGAACGGAATCCCTTTCCTAACCCTTCTAATGACTACCGACCTTTGAACGTCCAGACAGAAAACTCTGTGCCGCCGGAGGACATAACTCGTATCACATACATAGAGCCGTATGAGAACTAATTTTGGGAGGAAATGACCTACAATACACTTCCCGGTAATTATTAAAAAACCAGAACAATATGATGTCTTGGAAAGAGGAGGATACACTTGCCTAGCATGAAGAAGACGATACTGATCGTGGTTGTAGTATTGCTAATAGCCGCCCCTATCTTTATCTATGTACATTACTTCACAGGTCCTAATCCTGCAGTTCTCAAGGACTACAGCGGAGATGTGGAGGTCAACGGAGAAAAACCTAAAAAAGGACAGTCTCTGAGTCAGGGAGATCAGGTGTCATCCGAAAAGGGCGAGGCAACCCTGGTATTCTTCGGTAACAGCATACTGAGGCTTGACAAAAACACGCAGATAAGTATCAAGAAGCTTGAAGCTGACACTTCAACTGTTGGAATAAAACAGAAAAAGGGAAGAACCTGGAGCCGTGCAGTAAGGAAGATCAAGGCTCCTTACACGGGAGTTCTTGGAGGGGTGGAAGAATACAGCGTGGACACTCCTACCGCAGTAGCTACAGTGAGAGGAACTTCCTTTAGCGCAGTTAAAGATAAGGTCTCTGTAGTCAAGGGCACGGTCACGATGGTGAAGGGAGACCTGGAGGAGCAAGTAAGTAACGCCACAGCTGTAACAGAGGACGGTATGGAGGTCAAGAGTCTGGAGAGAAACCAGTGGATAGAGGAGAACCTTGAAAAGGACAGGAAGTTCGACAGGGAATACCTGAAGGAACTGCTTGATCGCTACCCGGTTATCGTCAAGTTTGTAAAGGACCGGTACAATGCCACCGAGGAAGAGATCAAGTCCTATATCAGAAAGAGAGGGGTCAAGGAGATAAGGGACCGTATCGATAAGAGACTTGAAGGAGAGTCCTTAGAATCTCTGGAAGACAAGGGACTGAATGAGGAATAAAGATCCTATACAACGGAAAATATGGATACAAGAATTGGGACAATGAGCCTTCTACAAAATAGAACATTTCTCTGCTTTACCGTTGCCGTAGCATCTGCAGCTATAGCATCCCTGGTTTTCATGTCAGGAGCCGGAGCAGAGACTCTTGCTTCAGTGAGCGATACGCTTTACCATAAAAAACCAGCACCTGAAGAGATAGTGGTTATAGAGATAGATGATAGAAGTCTACAGGAGATCGGTAGGTGGCCATGGGACAGAGAGGTCTTTGCAGAAGCAATAAGAAAACTCAACCAGAGCAGAGTAATAGGGATAGACATATCATTTTTCGAAAAATCAACTGAAGAAGACGACAAGGCACTTTCTAGCTCATTGGAAAGCTCTGAAGTGGTCATGGCATCTGAATATAGTTTTAAAGATGGCTTAAACCACCTTAAACCAATATTCAATACTTCCTACGGCCATGTAAACCTTATACCGGGCAAGGACGGGATAGTAAGGTCAATACCTTCCCACATCAATGGTACTCCTAGCTTTGCACTGAAAATAGCCCAGGAGGTAGAACAGAGACCAATAGCTGTACCCTCCAACTTCCGCATACCTTTTTACAGAGATCCACCGAAAATCTCTTTCCACGAAATGTTAAATAACCGATCCAGATCCTTTTTCAGGGACAGGACAGTCCTCATAGGCATAACCGCACCCGACCTACATGACACCTACCGCACACCTGTGGCCAAGCAGGATAAGATGCCAGGAGTACTGATCCATGCCAACATCTTGAACTCAATACTTGAGAGAGACTTCCTCTTCTCACAGACAAGAGAAAGCACCATCCTATACATAATAGCGCTAGCCATGATATGTGGACTGCTTTTCAGGTTGATGCCCACAAAATACGCATTCTTTTCCTCGATACTGCTAGGGCTGTCCTATGTAGGCCTATCTAGGTACATGTTTACCAGAGGCATAGTCTACGACCTCTCCTACCCTCTATTAAGCCTGAGCCTTACAGCAATAGGCTCTACATTGGGCCTACACACTGCAGAAGTATTGAACAGGAAATGGATGGCGGATGCATTTGGAAAATATGTCTCGGAAGATGTTTTGGAGGAGGTGCTGGAGGAAACGGAAAAAGGCCGTGAAATAGGTTTGGAAGGAGTTACAAGGGACATAACAATTCTTTTCGCGGATATAAGAGGATTCACCTCATTTTCGGAGGGTCGGCCTCCAGAAGAAGTTGTGGAGAAGCTAAATGAAAGCCTACAGCAAATAACTGACTCCATACTAAACTACAGCGGGACCGTGGACAAGTACATAGGAGACGAGGTTATGGCTTTCTGGAACGCACCTGTGGACCAGGAGGATCATGCCTTGAAAGCAGTTAAGTCTGCAGTTGAGATGATGGAGAACAGGGAAACAGAACTGGAGTATGGCGTTGGAATAAACACTGGAGAGGCGGTAACTGGAAATATAGGGTCTAGCGAAAGACTGGAATACACCGCTATAGGAGACAATGTAAACGTGGCTGCACGCCTATGCGACATGGCAGAACCCGGGCAGATACTTATCACAAAGGAGACTAAAGAAGGTCTAGACGGAAGATTTGACGTAAAACATCATGGAAGCATCCAGGTAAAAGGAAGAGAAAGACCGGTCGAAATATATGAGGTACAGGTAGAGAAATAGAATGAGTAGATGACCTCATCCCCGGCCTGAACGCCGGGTATCCGGTCATATGGCAACCCTCTTACCAGACGCATAGGGTTGCCTTAAGCCACAGAACAGCTTAAAACCTTCTGATCTACCCTTAGAAATAATCTAAAAACCTCTTTCTTGCGATAAAACTACGTTCACTCCGCCATTCATCACTCCTGAAACTGTAAAACAGTTTCAGTCGATCGAATTAAATCCTAAGGATTTAATGAGCCCGGCTAAACCCGAAGAATTCTGGGCGGTAATTATTAAAAATTTTAATTCTAAGTTGACCATACCCGGTTTACGGGTCGAGTTTGAAGATGATACTTGACACTGATATAGGAGGAGATCCTGACGACATCTTTGCACTTCTTCTTGCTCTAAATTCACCTGAAAATAAGCTTGACCTAGTTATAACCTCCAACGAGCATAGAGGCCACAGAGCCAGCTTTGCTGAAGAGATAGCTGGAGAGTTAGGTTTCAGTCTTGAGGTGGTTCCAGGAATGGAGCTGGGAAGAGAAGAATATTGCCTTGTATGCGATGTGGCTGATGAGAAGGTAGGTTCTGATATGCTGGAAAGGATTGCAGGAGTTGTCGAAGAACAGGAAAGGACAAAATACGTGACTATAGGGCCTCAGACCAACCTAGCACGCTTTATAGGCAAATATCCAGAGCTTGCCTCTGACCTCCATGTGAGTTGTATGGGGGGTTACATAGATCGTGAGAGGTCTGATTATAATATAAGAGCTGATCTAGAATCTGCTAAGGCTGTTTTCAATTCAGAGGCTGACACGGAATATGTAACCGCAGATGTAACCAATGCAGAACCTCTAAAAATAGGTAGAGAAAACGATCTTTACAGACATCTGATATCATCAAGTGAGACGCTTGAAAGTCTGTTGGAATATAATGCTGAGGCGTTTAAGAAGAGTATGGGGCACAAGAAATTTTATACATATATGCACGACCCTCTAACAGTTTCTGCAGCCCTGGGAAAGGAGTTTGTCTCTTTTGATGAGGAGAACATCCAGCTTGACAGCAAAGGTTCTATGCAAATATCAGAAAGTGGAACGCCTACAAGAATCGCCAAGAGCGCCAGATATGGAGAATTTATGGAATTTCTCTACAACAGAATTGGCGGTATTTTATAACTTGCAGTTACCTGAAGATCTCCGGATCAATTCTGATAATTCTGTCATCTCCTGGCCGAGGTCTGCCTCTCCCATCGGTGTTACTGGTTGTAAGGTAGAGTTTGCCGTCCGGTCCAAGCCTTACAGCGCGTATCCTGCCGAACTCGTTAAGGAAATGTATCTTTAGCTTCGGCTTTTTGTCCAGATTTTCCGGAAGAACTGCCTCGTACAGCGCTGAGCCTCTGAGACCGCCGAAGAATATGCTACCGTTCCAGTATTCTGCAGAGGCTGGCGCCCAGGTGTATTCAGGCCCTGAATGTATAACCGGTGGAACCATGCCCTCCTGATTCTCTGATCCCTGTATTACAGGCCAGCCATAGTTCTTACCCTTCTCTATAACGTTGAGCTCGTCAAGACCTGATTTTATACCGGAACGGCCGTGTTCAGTACTCCAAAGTCTTTCTTCTCTATCCCATGCAAGTCCCTGAGGGTTTCTATGGCCATAAGAATACACGGGGCTGTCAAAGGGATTGCTGTCTGGAACCGAGCCGTTTGGCCATACTCTAAGTATCTTTCCGGCCAGAGAGTTCTTCTGCTGTGAAAGCTCCTCGTTTCCGGAATCTCCCGTTGTTATGTAAAGCATTCCGTCCGGTCCAAACTCTATTCTTCCTCCATCATGGTATGCTGCTCCAGGAATCCCTGAAATAACTGTATTCCGATCTTCCAGAGAATTATTCTCCAGCCTGTACCTCTCAATTCTGTTCACAAGCCCTCCCTCTGCTTCAGAGGTCATGTATAGGTAGATAAACCTATTTTCCTCAAACTGTGGATGTAGCGCCATCCCAAGCAGCCCTCCCTCGCCAGCATGTTTGACACCTTCCACTGGAATCTTTTCGTTGTTCTCCTCTATCCTGAGAAGTGTGCCGGGTCTTTCAGTAACCAGGAGATCTCCTGACGGTAGAAATCGAACCTCCCAGGGTATGTCAAGGTTTTCAGCCACTACTTTAACCGCTTCTTTCCCCTGCTGAACCCCTTCCGCATTTTTAACACCTTCTGCTATCCTTGAATCATCTTCAGGAAGTTCCTGAGGCTTGAAGAACTGCTCTGTTATCCGGCCTCTGAAACTGTATAGTCCAACTATAAGAGCTGCTATTAAGACAAGTATCAGGACTGTGTTCTTGTGTATGGGTTCCATCTCTAATCACTATTGTTTATCGCTGGATTTTAACTATTTGCATCTCAGGCTTTAACTTTTTCCCTCTCCTGGTGCTTTCTTCTTACCTCCTGATCCAGCGCAAACAGCTTCTTGACTATCTCTGAACTCTGGTTCAAACGGTATAGCTGTGCCTTGCCGTACTTCCTGGTCGGTTCCACCAGTTCCAGCACCTCCACCTCTTCCCAGTTCCTGTGCAGAGTGGACTCAGATATGCCTGCAGCCTCTGCAATCTCCTTTTTGGAGTAGTCCGTAGAGGGGTGTTTCATAAGCACATCCATGATTTTAAGGAACCCAGATCTTCCAATATAATGCTCAAGTAGGGCTCTTTCCATTGTTGGTCGTGAATTTTAAGTCCTCTCTGTTTCAAAAACAACGGGCAGTAATTTGACTACTCCCTAAACCACCTGTAGACACCTGTAAGTCCTCCAGCTATTAGCGCTGCAAAAAGCAATGGCGTGTCCTTGACCATGTGCCCTAGAAAGCTATGGTGAGGGTTCTCCCGGTCATAGTGGATCTCGTAGTATTTTTTCCCAAGTTTCTTTACTGCATGCGCTGTACTGTCCCTGTGACGATAGTGCTTCCCAAGCGCTAGCCCCACTGAAGGCGTCCATTCCTCTGATTCTTCAATATACTTCTTGGTCGCGGTATGTACAACTTCAGCCATCTTCTAGGCACCTATACTCCATTACTAGATTCTTATCTTTATAGTTTTAAATGTTTCATCTGAGTAAAGCTTGATCTCTTTCTCCGGATCTGATAAGGCTGTTCATATGATGCGGTCAGCCCAGGCTTCTGGAGCACGATATACCTGAATTGCACCATCTACATCGGGGAAACGGCCAGAAACTTTATAAACCAGTTCCCTACACTATCTTATTGGAGGTGAATTACCAATGGCAGAACTACCACTTGCACCTTTGAAGAGAATCATGAAGAAGGCCGGTGGCGAAAGAGTTTCTGACGAAGCTGCTGAAGCTTTGAGGTCGGAAGTCGAAGATCAGGCTCTTCAGCTTGCTGAGAGAGCTCGAGAGTACGCTCAGCACGCCGGCAGAAAGACCGTTCAGAAGGAGGACTGCAAGGCAGCCTGTAGAGAGTAGGCTGTCTGGTCTCTCTTTTTCTTTTTTTCTTTTTACAGGAATCAAAAGAAATTTTCTCCTTTTTTCTAGAAATCTATCTGTGATTCCTTGATTATCTCCAAGATTTCCTGGAATACCTCTTCCTTTGGCTTTGATGCGTCAACTACATGCACTTCCTCGTCCAGCTTTTCAGGAAGTTCTCTGTATGCTTGTACAACTTTCTGCTGAAATGACAGGTTCTCAAAGATGTTTTCGTCCTTTCCTCCTTCTCTGGACTTTGTGCGCTTCTCTCCCTCCTCAGGTGTTATATCAAGAATTATTGTCAGGTCCGGTTTCACAGTCTCCAGATTCAGCCTTTCAACTCTGTCCTTAAGTCTCTCTACTTCTCCTCTTGTTTCTCCCATGATGGGCTGGTATACCAGGGAGGAGTGATAGTATCTGTCTGTAACCACTGTGTTTCCTTTCTGTAGTTCAGGAACTATCTCCTCCTCCAGGTGTAGCTTCCTGTCGAACGCAAATCCAAGCGCCACGGTATCTGCGGAATATCCTCCATCGGATATTATCTCATCTACCTTCTCTCCAACTTTTTTGTCCGTAGGTTCATTTGTTAGGTGCGCGTCTAGCCTTTCAGCAAGTTTCCTTGACATGGTAGAAGTCCCTGATCCGTCTGCACCTTCAATTGCTATCAGGTGGCCTGGATTGTTGTGAGGTTGCATCTCTGTATCGCCATCAACTTCTTGGAATGCCTGTCTTTTAAGTCTTCCCGACACTTTTTAAAAGGGTCAGAACTGCATTAACATGCATGAAATACCGGACCGGTAGGAGGTCGATGTCACGGCTGATGTCGCTGCTTCTATTCGCCGTGTTGGTGGGAGCAGCTGCTTTCCTGGCATCAGGATTCACTTCAATAGGTCTGGGCTCGTGGTATGAAGGACTTTCCAAGCCTTTCTTCCAGCCTCCCTCCTACCTGTTCGGACCGGTGTGGACCTTCATATACATACTTATAGCTGTCTCTGGCTGGATACTGTACCGACATGTAGGAAGCCTGGACCACAGTGTGATTGTTCTTTTCTTCCTCCAGCTGGTTCTCAACTCCGCCTGGTCTGCATTCTTCTTTGTCCTAAAGACTCCAGCGCTTGCGCTTGTAGAAATAATAGCGCTCCTTGCAGTAATAACAGCCTATATCTACCGGTCTTGGCGCTATTCAAGACTTGCTTCCGCCCTATTTACCCCCTACTGGCTGTGGAT
>JAXINT010000027.1:0-8212 GCA_034190605.1 Asbonarchaeaceae archaeon (SeqCode)
TGCCGTTAATAGGTGATTGTATGTCCAAACCTTAAAAAAGTATCAGATTCATCCCACTACCTAAATTCCGAAAGGAACTGAGGAAGAGGTCTTCCCCGATGGTGAAGATAAATCACCCGGCAGATATAGAGAGTTATAGCTTTGGCTCTCCTGTCAGGCTGGAGGCTTGAAAGCTATATAGATCATGTACAGTAGGATAACTCCTATTACAGCCAGGCCAGGTGTAAGGCTTCCAGTAAGTACAAGGGAGGGATGTAGAGGGAGCAGAAGCGCTGTAAGGATCAGGAAATGCCTGTGGTACTTGTAGATGTTCTTCTCTCCGGTACCAATCTGTCTTCCAGCCCCTCCTTCAAGTGCGCATCTTGGTGGGTGTCTGAAGAGCTTTTTTTCGGTGACAAACCTGAAGTAGTAGCATGTCCCTCCCCAGAGGAGGAACGCGCCAAGTAATATCCATCCCATTATAAGCCTTACATTTAAGAGGCTGGTAAGTGGGGCTGCTGTATATATAACTCCTCCAACATAGGCTATTGCGGATGGGATGTGGATAAGGAAGAACGCTACTGTAAGCCAGAAGAAGTATCTGTGGTTCTCGTTTAGCCAGAGCTCGGCTCCCTTTATTCCCTTGATAACTTTCTTACCTCTCTTTCCACAGGGGCACTTGGCGGCGCGGTCAAAGAAATGCCTGAATGAGTAGCATGATACCATCATGAATATCATGGCGATTGCAAATGCGACACCGCTGTACAGAGTCATGTCATAGGTGTTCAGTCCTAGTCCAAGGATTCCAAGATTCGCCTCCAGGACCAGTCCTATTCCCAGGAGGAAGGATAGGAAGATAAGGCTAAAGATGTATCTGTTTCCTCTGTCTGTTCTCATTCTTCTTCGCCTCCGTGTTTCTTGAGGAGTTTCTTTCTGAGTTTCTGTATCAGGCTGTTCTTCTGTATGACTCGTTCCTTTTGCTCTATGATAGCGTTCTCAGTTATGTTTATATCTTGGGGGCAGGAGAAGGAGCAGCACCGGGTTACGTTGCAGTTGTTCAAACCCTCAACTTCCAGCTGTGAAGCTCTGTCCACATCATCCTTCGGATGGAAATCAATGCCTGAAGCCTTTACAATATTCCTCGGGCCTAGGAACTTAAGTTCTCCGTCTCTTATAACATGGCAGACGTCATAACATATCATGCAGTTTATACACTTCCGCATTTCCTGTGCTCTGTCTACATCTGATTCGTACATGGTGTAGAACTCTCCCTCAGGAGATTCGCCTTCAAAATAGGGAGTAAGCTTCTGTTCCTTCTCGTATGCTTCTGAATAATCCGCTACCAGATCTTTTATAACAGGGAAAGCTTTGAGAGGTTCAACTACTGCTGGTTCTTCTTTTTCAGCCCATTCTTCGGATATTCTAGTCTTACATGCTAGAACTGGCTGTCCGTCTAGTCTTACTGCATCGGATCCGCATATTCCTTCTCCGCAGTTCCATCTTACAGCCAGGGTGGAATCTTTTTCCTGCTGTATTATATGCAGGGCGTCCAGGAGCTTCATTCCCGGGGTAAATGGAACTTTGTAGGTCTGGTAGTAGGGTTCTTCGTCCTTTTCTGGGTTATATCTGTGGACTTTAATAGGGACTTTCTTCTTCATCTTCCAACAGCTCCAGTAGTTTTCCTTTGGGTTTGGGTGTTTCAAATCGTCCGGTTTCTACTTTGCCGTCTTCTATGTAGCATACAACGTTGTACAGCTTTTTGTCTTTTTCTGGACAGTCTTCTCTCTGGTGTGCGCCTCTTGATTCGTCTCTTTCCAGTGCGCTTTTGATGACGGCTTTTGCGCAGACGGTCATATGCCTTAGGTCAAGGTATGCAAGCAGTCCTGGGTTGAACTTCAGGCTTCCTTCAACGCCTACTTCCTCCACACGTTCTTCCAGCTGTTCTACCTCTTTAAGTGCTTTCTCCAGGCTGTCCTTGTCTCTGTATATGCCTACGTTGTCCCACATGATCTTTCCGCATTTTTCCTTCAGTTTGAGTGGGTTCTCTCCTTCTCTTCCTAGGATTTCTGTTATTTTCTGTATCTCTTCTTCTACTTTTTCAGTAGGAACTCCGGTATTTTCTAGCTCTTTGGATCTTTTGGCGGCTTTTTTCCCTGCTAGTTCTCCGAGGACTATTATGTCGGTGAGGGAGTTGGATCCGAGTCTGTTGGCTCCGTGGACCTGTGCTGTGACTTCTCCTGCGGCGTAGAAGTTCTCTAGAGTTGTGGATTCCATGGTCTCAGGCTCTACTCGTATGCCTCCCATGGTATAGTGGGTGGTTGGGGCTACTTCCATTGGTTCTTCGCGCATGTCTGTGCCTGTGAGTTCTTCTATGTTGGATATCATCTTTGGCAGTTTTTTCTTTATGTAGGAGGCTGATTTGTGGGATATGTCGAGGTATACTCCGCCGTTTTCTGTTCCTCTGCCTGCGTGGATTTCGTCATATATGGCTCTTGCTACTACGTCTCTGGCTGCTAGTTCCATCCATTCTGGGGCGTAGTTTTCCATGAACCGTTTTCCTTCTGTGTTGAAGAGTTTTCCTCCTTCTCCTCTTACGGATTCGGTTACTAGGACTCCTGCTGCTGATGGTGGGTGGACAAGGCCTGTTGGGTGGAACTGTACGAATTCCATGTCTGCTAGTTCTGCTCCGGCCATCATAGCCATAGAACATCCGTCTCCTGTTATTTCCCAGGGGTTGGTTGTTCTTTTGTATATCTTTGCGTAGCCTCCTGCGGCTGATATTATGGTCTTTACGTCAAATATGATGAATCTGCCTTTCTGGAAGTCCAGTCCCAGGGCTCCTGTGACTTTTCCGTCTTCTGTGAACAGCTTTGTGATGTTGACTTCTTCGTATATGTCTACTTGTCTTTTGTTAACTGCCTGTTCGACCAGGACGTTCATTATCTCCAGGCCGGTCCGGTCTCCTATATGGCATGTTCTTTTGTATGTGTGTCCTCCGAATGCTCTCTGCATTATCTTTCCGTCTTCGGTTCTGTCGAATATTGCTCCATAGCTCTCCAGGTCTTTTATAGCGTCTGTTGCGCCTTTGCATACTTTTTCAACCAGTCTGTGGTCGTTTATCCATATTCCGTCTCTCATGGTGTCGATGTAGTGCTGTTGCCAGGAGTCTTCGGGGTCTATGTCTCCCAGTGCTGCTGCAAATCCTCCTTCGGCCATTGCTGTGTGAGCCTTGCCTCTTAGGCTTTTCCCGACGACAGCTACGTCTGCTCCTTCGTCATGTGCTTCTATTGCTGCTCTGAGACCTGCGCCTCCGGCCCCTATTATCAGGATGTCTTTTTCTATGGTTTCTATCTGGTAGTCTGCAGCCATTTTGGTCCCTCTTTTTCCCGGTGTCTTCTTTCAAGTTATGCGGGTTCTATAAGTTCTGCACCATCACTCTCCAGGCCGCCTCCCTTAAAAAGTCCTTTATCGGTCTCTACATATAGGTCATCGGCATATCTCCAGGGTTCGTTGTTAGCGTTGGGGTATTCTGGGTTCTCCAGTTTTTCCGGGGTTCTCTCAGCATCAGGCATGTCTTCAGGCCTCAGTATTCCCAGAGGGTTTTCCGGCGAGATACTGTATTCCCCAAAGAATTCCTGGTAGGCTTCTCTCTTGTGATGTGGCTCTACCTCCTCTCCGGTGAACTCCATCATCTCAGTCCATCCGTTTTTCCAGAATTCCCAGTTTGCCTGTATGTGGGATATCTCCCTTGCTTCTGCCTCTGTGTGGCCTTTTTCCAGTGCTTTTATGTAGGATTCAATGGTTGCGCCGAACATAGCCTGGAGATATTCCGTTCTATTCTCTCTGTGCTCTGGATCAGCCCTGTCAAGGAAGGTAGAAGTATGCATTCTAACCAGAGAACGCCTCACTACAGGTGTTAAGCCCTGTTTGATGACAGGGATCTGGAGCGCCTTCTTCGTAGCTCTGTGTCTGGAGTTCTGGTATATCTTCAAGCCTTCCCCCCCGTATACTAATAGGTGGCTCCTACAGTTAAATAGCTTTTCAGAGGTATCTCTAACTGTAGCTTGTTAGAACTCGTATTCTTGGAAGTCAACTGACTCGTAAAGAGTTCAGGACTACTGGAAGGTGGTAGGGTTTCTCGGCACAATCTATAACCCGCATCAGCGTGAGATCGGAGGATTTCAGCGAAGAGGATATAGAGAAGTACAAGGACTGTTTTAAGGAATTAGAGTACTTTAACGGAAAACTTTAGAGCGCAGGAGAAACAATAATATCAATGAATCCTACATACACCGGTCTCATGCGCTCCCTCCATAACTGCTTCAGCAACCTCTTCAACCACCTCCTTGTCCAGTGAAGATGGAATAACTTTCTCAGGTCTGGGATCTTCAACCATATCTGCTATCCTCTCCGCGGCCTTGAGCTTCATCTCCGTATTTATGTCCTTTGCAAAACAATTGAGAGATCCTTGCGCAATTCCGGGGAAGACTATGGAGTTGTTGACCTGATTTGGGAAGTCAGAACGGCCTGTAGCAACCACTTTAGCGCCTGCGTCCTTTGCCTTCTCTGGATGTATCTCCGGATCAGGGTTTGCAAGCGCAAAGACTATCGGATCTTCTGCCATTGATTCAACCATTTTCTTGGAGACTATTCCTCCAGTAGCCAGGCCTATCATTACATCTGCGCCTTCCAGAGCATCTTCCAGGCTACCTTCCATTCCCTCCGGGTTTGTAAGTTCAGCAATTTCCTTCTGCTTCCAGTTGAGCTCGTCCATGTCTGGAGAGATTATTCCTGGCAGGTCGACAACCTTGATATCCTCTGCTCCGGCATCCAGAAGTAGCTGTGCGGTTCCTATACCTGCAGCTCCTGCTCCTATAACAACTATCTCCACATCCTTCAGGCTCTTTTCAACTAGATCTAAAGCGTTATTGAGCGCTGCCAGAGATGCAACTGCCGCTCCATGCTGGTCGTCGTGGAATACCGGTATTTCCAGTCTGTCCTTTAGCTCATCCTCAACTCTGAAGCATTTTGGAGATGCTATATCCTCAAGCATTATGAATCCAAACATGGGGTGTAGTCTCTCCACGGTTGATATAATCTCATCAGTCTTTGTCTCGTCAAGGATCAGGGGAAAGCCTGATAGATCAGCCATCTTGCACATTAGCAGGGACTTACCCTCCATTACAGGTATGGAAGCTTCAGGCCCGGATTCTCCCATTCCAAGGACTGAAGAACCGTCAGAAACTATGGCGACAAGCTCTCCCTTAGAGGTGTATTTGTAGACATTTTCGGGATTTTCAGATATCTCCTTTACAGGTTCTGCAACTCCAGGAGTGTAGGCAAGCTCCAGATCTCTATCAGTCTCTAGCCTGGTCTTTCCTACAACTTTTATCTTCCCCTTCTTCTCGCTGTGGTACTCCAGTACATCTTCTCTTGAACTCATCATATCAACTCACAAAAACTCCTAACTATTTATTCGTTTGACCACCGCATCAGTCATCTCCTCTGTAGTTGCATCCCCTCCGAGGTCACCGGTCACATGTTTGCCCTCACCAATAACCTCTTCAAGAGCAACTCTAACCTCTCTAGATTCTTCCTCAAATCCCATGCGGTCCAGCATCATCGCAGAAGAAAAAATTAGGGATGACGGATTAGCAATGTTTTCACCTGCTATGTCCGGTGCAGTTCCATGGGTTGAAGCAAAGACTGCATTGTCTTTCCCAATGTTTGCAGAAGGAACTAATCCGATTCCTCCGACAAGTCCTGCTGCAAGGTCGGAAAGTATGTCGCCATACAGGTTCTGCGTAACTATAACATCAAACTGTTCAGGGTTTACGACAAGCTGCTGCGCAACGTTGTCCACAATCAGGTGTTCGTACTCCACATCAAAATCTTCAGAGACCCTCTCTCCTACTTCCATGAACAGTCCATCAGTGTATTTCATAATATTGGCCTTGTCTACAGCAGTGACTTTTTCACGGCCGTTTCTTTCAGCATATTCAAAGGCGTGTCTTATAATATTCTCCGAACGGGTTTCTGAGATGGGTTTTACACTGTAACCACTACTACTGCTGCTCAAGGTCTCGAATCCCTTGGCCTCCAAGAACTCTCTGAACTCATCTGCATCATTGGTTCCCTTCTCAAACTCGATACCGGAATAGACATCCTCAAGGTTCTCACGTACCACGACAATATCGATATCCTCCGGAGAGTTAATCCTTGATTTCACACCTTTCATGTATCTACAAGGCCTTATATTTGCGTAAAGCTCCAATCTCTTCCTAAGCTGGACGTTCACAGAACGGAATCCATAGCCTACAGGAGTCTTTACCGGGCCTTTGAGCGCAAAACCCGCATCCTCTACTTTTGAAACAGTCTCATCCGGAAGGGGAGTTCCAAACCTCTCCTGAGCTTCCTCCCCCATGTATGCCTTTTCAAATTCTACCTTCGGAGCTGTAGCTTCTATGCACCTTTTAGCTGCCTGGACCACTTCAGGCCCTATACCGTCTCCCTCTATAAGTACAGCTTCCATGTAGATTCACATCATCTCATCGACCTTTCTACAGAGTTTCTCAAGCTTGTCGGCAGACTCCTCAAACTCCTGTCTCTCGCTTTCCTCTAGATCCCACTCTATCACCTCTTCTATCCCGTCGGCACCTACAACTGCAGGTACACCTATGCTCATGTCTCTCCTACCGTATTCCCCATCAAGCACTGCAGAACAAGTGTAAACCTTCCTTTCATCCCTTGCAATTGTCTCGATCATCTCGGACATCCTGTAGGTGGGAGCCCAGCCCGTCCCTCCTTTCCTTGAGATGACCTCCATAGCGCTGTTTACCATGGACTCTTCAAGATCTTGTCTATCTTCTTGAGGTATATTTACATGCTTTCCTCCCACTTTAACCTTTGAGAAAACAGGTACCTGGGTGTCGCCGTGTTCGCCTATCACATAGCCCCTTATCTCTCCTGCAGGCTCTTCAAAGTAGTTGGAAAGCACGTACTGGAACCTCGCAGAGTCAAGCCAGCCTCCAAAGCCTACAAATCTGCTCCTGTCGTATCCCGAAACCCTGTAGTTGGCGTAGTTTATAGCATCCATCGGGTTTGTAGTGGTTACAAATACCGCCTCTTCTCCGAAATCGTTCTCAAATATGGACTGCACCACTCCAACGTTTGCTTCCAGGAGATCTGTCCTGGTCATGCCTTCTTTCCTGGGTTTTCCGGCTGTAATGGCGACCACATCCGAATCATGCGCATCACCGTAGTCTCCCTGCCTAACAGTAGTGTCGCTGTGGAAGGAAATAGCGTGTGAGATGTCAAGCGCCTCTCCCTCGGCCTTCTCCTTGTCCAGATCTATCAGAACTATCTCGTCAAACACATCCCGGATAGCAACATTGAAAGCAACTCCAGAACCTATGGTTCCAGCCCCTATAACTGTCAGTTTCATAACATATAGAGGTTAGTAGCGGACACCAATTAAAGTTTGGGTTTCAAGAGCTGAAGCGTAGAAAGGTCTAAAGTCTGTACTCCATCACAACTCCATAACCCTCAGACTCTTCATCCTCCGGCCACCACTCCTCTTTCCTTTCTACAGGATCAAAACCGCATTTCTTGAAGAAGCCTACAGTCGTATCCCTACTTCCTAACACAACCCGGTCAACCCCCTGTTCCTCTGCTCGGCTGTTAGTAGCATCCATCAATCTCCTCCCTATCCCCTGACCCTGAAAGGAAGGAGCCACAGTTACAGAAACTATGTACATGTCTCTCTCATCAGGAGAGTGTAGTTCCAAATCCGTTGCCTCATACCATGTGTCTGGATCCACTTCGTTATAGTTATAGCGTATACCAAACGTGAACGCTGCGATCTCACCCTCCTTTCTGATTGCCACATACCCCTCAGGATGTAACTCATATCTCTTCCTCATCTCCTCAAGGGAAGCAGCAAGATCTTCCCAACAGTCCTTCTCCACCTTATGCAGGTTTTCTATCTCGTCTATGTCGGGATATACTATCTCAACCATATCTATATGCCTCACTTAAAATATGCGCTCAAAGTTTAAAAAACCTGCTGTATAGAAGCGTTAAAATTGGAATTTTGCGCCAAAAAATACCAAGTGGTCTGTGCTTCAGAAAAATATACCGGAACCAGATTATAAAAAGCGGGAAAGCAAAGTTCCATACATGCCCGAGATACACAAGGGAGTGGAAGGGATCTATATAGACAGGTCATCTATCT